>JASHXW010000077.1 GCA_030043395.1 Streptosporangiaceae bacterium | reverse complement strand
TCCGGACTGGTGATGACCGCGACGCTGGCGTGGTTCTTCGCCGCGGCCCTGACCATGGCCGGGCCACCGATATCGATCTGCTCGACGCAGTCGGCCTCGCTGGCGCCACTGGCCACCGCATCGCTGAACGGGTACAGGTTGGACACCAGAAGCTGGAACGGCGCGATCTGAAGCTGCTCGAGCTGCTCGAGATGCGCGGGATCACCGGAATCGGCCAGCAAGCCGGCGTGGACGGCCGGATGCAGCGTCTTGACCCGGCCGCCGAGGCACTCGGGGAAGCCAGTGACGTCCTCGACTCGCGTCACCGGCACGCCGGCCGCCGCTATCGCCGCCGCGGTACTGCCCGTGGATACGATCTCGACGCCTGCACCGTGCAGTGCGGTGGCCAGCCGGTCAAGGCCGGCCTTGTCGTACACGCTCACGATCGCCCTGCGAACAGCAATCTGGCTCACTTCTTCGTTCCCCCTTGCTGGCCGATCCTGACCTGGCGGCCGGTGACCGACCAGCCGTCGCGAAGCAGGGCGGCCACTGTCTGCGCGAGCAGCGCCCGCTCGGTGACCTTCACGCGCTCGGTGAGCGCCTGCTCGTCGTCATCGTCGCGCACCTGCACTGCGGCCTGCGCGATGACGGGTCCGCTGTCCAGCCCTTCGTCCACGAAGAAGACGGTGCAGCCGGTCACCTTGACGCCGTAGGCCAGTGCGTCACGGACCCCGCGCATCCCGGGAAAAGACGGCAGCAGGGCAGGGTGGGAGTTGATGCACCGGCCGGAGAACTCCTTGAGGAAGGCGGGCCCGAGCAGCTTGAGGAAGCCGGCGGAGATGACCAGGTCCGGGTCGTAGCCCGCGCACGCCTCGGTGAGCGCCTTGTCCCACTCCGCGCGATCCGGGTAATCGCGCACCCTGCAGATAAAGGTGTCGATCCCAGCCCGCTCGGCGCGGCGAACCGCCCCGGTATCGTCGCGGTCCGACCCGACCGCCACGACTTGCGCCGGAACATCGCCTGCCGCGCAAGCGTCAGCCAGGTTCTGCAGCAGCGTTCCTTCCCCGGATGCCAGCACGACCAGCCGATTAGGCACGCTTCATTGTCCCGCCAAGTGCTCCGCACCGCGATCTGCCCCGCCTGAGTGTGTAGGAAGCACTGCAAGCTGGTGGTGAAATAGGATCGGACGTTGCGTTACACCTTCTCGCTGACCGGAGGAACGGCACTGCCCGCCGATATCAGCCCGTCGCCCCCGACGGGGACCCCAGACCAGCCGCGCGATGGCGATCCCGGTGGTCCTGGCCCGGCCGACGGCGCAGTGTCCAGTACCACGCAGTCAGCGAGCACGGGGTCAGGTAGCACGGGGTCGGATAGCGCGGGATCCGGCAGCAACGGAGATGACGGAGCGCTGCCTGGCTTGCCGCGGCTCTTCTTCGGCGATCAGCCGGGCCAGGCCAGAACTGACTCGGGCATTGGCCAAGCCGGCGAGCCGCCTCAGACCTGGAGTCAGCCTGGCGGCCAGCCGCAGCAGCAGGTCCCCGGCCAGCCCGGCGGTCCGGCCCAGACCGGTGGGCCCGGCCAGGCAGAGCAGCCGTGGAGCCTGCCGGGCAGCAGCCAGCCGAGTCAGCCGGCAGGCAACCAGCCGGGTCAGCAGGGCGAGAATCCCTGGGGCCAGCCATCCGGCAATCAGTGGGGCCAGCCCAACGGAAACCAGTGGGGTCAGCAGGATGGCGGCCGATGGGGCCGACCAGGCGGCCCGGGTTCTGTTCAGTCACCAGCCAGGCAGCGGCCGATCAGGGAGCGCTCGACCAGGCCGCCAGAACGCGAGCTACGCCATAGGGCAATCGCCTCGGTCTGCCTTGGCCTGTTCAGCCTGTTCGCATTGTTCGGGCTCGGGGCCAATCTCAGTCGCGGCGTCTACCTGCTAATTTTCAGCACCGTTGTCGGAGCAGCTGGTTGCGTCATCGGCATCACGGCTTCCGTCAAGGCACGCCGGGCAGGCGCCTACCGGCCGCATGGCACGGCCTGGGGAATCGCCCTCGGCGCGCTCGCATTCGTGATTTCCGTGCCGATCCTGGCCACCTACCTGGCCTTCCCTGGCGCGATGAACAACTACGTCAAGTGCATCGGCCAGGCGCACTCGTCCAGTCAGCAACGGACCTGCGAGAACCATTTCTACAAGCAGATCCACATGGGAGCTTCTCCGGGTTCCGTGGTACGCACGCAGGAGAACTCGCCACAGCGATGAGCCCTGCGGCTAGCCCCGGTCAGGGCAGCGCCGACGGATCGGCAGAGCGTGAGGGCCTGGTTTCCTCGTCCTTCTCCCCTGCCCACCTGTCCATGTAGATGACGTGGCCGTCGTCGGCATCGCGGCGACGCCGACCGCCAGGCGCACCCCCGCGAGCAACGACGCTGCCCGCGCCACCGCCCAGCGGGGCGTGCTGGCCTGGTCCGACCTCGCCGTCGGCAGCGCTTCCCCGGACGCGCCACCAGTTGGCCGCTCCGGCCGTGATGGCGGCCGCGACTCCCACCTCCAGCGCAGCGACCGTGGCTACTTGCCAGGCCGACGGTCCGACGGCCGACATCCGCCCGTCGCCAAGCGGGCCTCCGGCGAATCCGGCGACGACGCCGAGCACCGCACCGGTCAGCACCCCGCTGGCGAATCCCCTGACCGGCGCGGACTCCAGCGCCATCGTGGGCGCCAGCCGCGCGACGAGCAGGCCACCGCTCGCGCCCGCCAGGTAAGGGATCGCGAGCATGACCGGTGACAGCCAGCCAGGACCCGAGCCGTGGCCAGCACCGGGCAGCGCCGCCAGGAGCGGGAAGGCCGGCAAGGCCGCGACGACCGACCCGGTGGGAGCGACGACCGTACCGGCTCCCACGGCGAATCCAGGACCGAGCAGGTATGCAGCAGCCCAGGTCACCGCGTTAGGCAGATAGGCGAGCTGGGCGAGCAAGAGCAGGCCGGCTCCGACCATGCCGGGGTCGAGCAGGTGGTAGACGGCGCCGAACTCATGCACGTGGCTGGCCAGCGCGAACGCCGTCACGGCGCAACCGCCCGCGCCGAGCACAAGAAGTGAGCTCGCCGTCCCGGCCAGGACGCTGCGCGTCCGCGGCGACATCAGGGCGGCGAGTTGCGCCCACGGCGCGAGCGCACGTGCAGCCCCGAACCCCGCCGCCACGAAAGCGATGACGAAGCCTGCCAGCAGTGCCTCAGGCACCGACGCCGTCGCCAGGGCTGACCGGCTCGCCAGGGCCAGGGCAGCAGCCAGCACCGCGTACGGAAGGGCGACTCCCAGTGCCGCGGCGACCACCTGCCTGAGCCCTGTCACGGCCTGGCCGCGGACCATGTAGCGTCCGGCGCGCCTCAGCAGCGCGCCGGGCAGCAGGACCAGGCCGAGCGGCAGCATGCCGATCCGGCCGGCGCCATGCACCTGCACGGCGACATGATGAGCGACCAGCCAGAGCACGGCGGCGGTGCGCAGCACGGCGATCAGCCCGACCTGCGGGTGCGGTGCGGCAATCCAGCCGACGACGACCAGGGTCGTCAGCAGCGCCAGACCCGCGCCAGCCGCCAGGCATGCTGCGATTGCGCCGGAGACCACCAGCGGCCGGCTGCCAGGCCGCATGCCAGGCCGCATGCTAGGCCCGTTGCCAGACCCGTTGCCAGGCCGCGTCGAAGGCCGGCCGCCCGATCCGGACCCTGTCGGCTCCGCGACGCGAGCACGCTGGGCAGAGGTCGTCACAAGACACAACACTGACAATCGCGGCGGCGCCTCGCGTGGAGGCGCGCCGTTAGCCGGCCGACGCCTGCATGATCTCCCTGACCAGCATGGCCGTTCCGCTCGGCGTCCGGCCGACCTTGACGCCTACCTTCTCCAGCGCCTCTTTCTTCGCCTGGGCCGTGCCGGCCGATCCTGAGATGATCGCCCCGGCGTGGCCCATGGTCTTGCCCTCGGGCGCGGTGAATCCGGCAACGTAAGCCACGACTGGCTTGGTCACGTTCGCCTCGATGAAGGCCGCGGCACGCTCCTCCGCGTCGCCGCCGATCTCACCGATCATCACGATGGCGTCGGTTTCGGGGTCCTCCTGGAACGCCCGCAGGCAGTCGATGTGCGTCGTGCCGATAATGGGGTCGCCACCGATCCCGACTGCCGTCGA
>JASHXW010000076.1 GCA_030043395.1 Streptosporangiaceae bacterium | reverse complement strand
GATGTCGGTAGCGGCGATAGCACTTGGACTGCCGGCCGGCGGGTCGATCGCGCTAGCAGGCGGCATGGCCGGGAGCGGTCTCGTCTTCACGGCCGTCGCCGCGGTCGCGGCGCAGCTCACGGAGTCCGCGAGAGCGGCCAGGGGACTGGCTTTCGTCGTGGTCGGCGTGACGTTCCTGTTGCGAGCCGTCGGTGACTCGGCCAGCGCGACGGGCCCTCGCTGGCTGACCTGGCTGTCGCCGATGGGCTGGGCCGAGCTGAACCGGGCGTTCGCTGTGGAGAGCCACATGTGCCTGGTTGTCGCGCGCGGTTCCTGTCCCCCGGTTGTCGGCCCCCGCTGGTGGGTGCTCGCGCTGCCGGTCCTGACCTTCGTGGTCGTCGCCGTTGTCGCAGCCCTGCTGGCCGATCGCCGCGATTACGCCGCCGGGCTGCTGCCGCAGCGGCCGGGGCCCGCGAGGGCGGGTGGGACCCTGCGCACCCCGCTCGGGCTCGCCTGGCGGCTGCAGCGCGCCACGGTTCTTAGCTGGGCCGGAGCCGGCCTGGTCTACGGCGTCGTCCTCGGTAGCTCGGCCAAGGGCATCGGGGGGCTGCTGAATACTCCCGAACTTAAGAAGATCGTGGCCAGGATGGGCGGCCAGGAGGGCTTGTCCAACGCCTACCTCGCGGCCATCCTCGGCCTTTGCGGGCTGCTCGCCGCCGGGTTCGCGATCTCATCCGTCCTGCGACTACGCGCCGAAGAAACCGACGAGCGGGCCGACTCCGTGCTCGCCACCGGAACCGGGCGGGTTTCCTGGGGATCGAGCCATGTGGTCATCGCCCTCGGCGGCACCGTGCTGATCATGCTGATGACCGGGCTTGGGGCCGGCCTGGGCTATACCTACCGGGCGGGCGGCGGCGGGGCCGAGATCGGCAGGCTTGTCCTAGCCGGACTAGCGCAGGTACCTGTCGCGCTCGTGCTCGGCGGCCTGGCCGTCGCCCTGTTCGGGCTGGCTCCTAGGGCCAGCGCCGCCACCAGCTGGTCTGTTCTCGGGGCCGCGGTCCTGATGGCGCTCGTCGGCGCGACCCTGCAGCTCTCGCACTGGGTGATGGACATCTCGCCGTTCACGCACGCCCCGAAGCTGCCCGGCGGGGCGGTGAGCGCCGCGCCGCTGCTGTGGCTGTCCGCGATAGCCGTGGTGCTGGCCGCGGCCGGCCTGATCGGGCTGCGCGCTCGCGATATCGAGTAGCGAGCACGTCGGCCCAGCCAGGACGCCAAGCTGGGAAGTCAAGATGGTTTGTTAGCGTTGCTAATATCATGGCGCGCGCACGAGGGTTGTTGGTCGCTGGCGAGCTGAGCCGCTCGCGCCGGATGCTGATCCTCGCGATCTGCTGCATGAGCCTGTTCATCGTGGGGCTCGACCTCACGGTCGTGAACGTCGCGCTGCCCTCGATCCAGCACCAGCTGCACGCGAGCGTGTCCGGCCTGCAGTGGATCGTCGCGGCCTATGCCCTTGTGCTGGCTAGCCTGCTCATGCTGTCGGGCTCGACAGCGGACCGGGTGGGCCGCCGGCGCACTTTCCAGGTCGGCCTGGCGCTCTTCACGCTGGGCTCGCTGCTCTGCAGCCTCGCGCCCAACCTTGAGGCGCTCGTGGCGTTCCGAATGCTCCAGGCGATCGGCGGGTCGATGCTCAACCCGGTCGCGATGTCCATCATCACCAACACGTTCACCGAGCCGAGCGAGCGCGCGCGGGCGATCGGTGTCTGGGGCGGCGTCGTCGGCCTCAGCATGGCACTTGGGCCGGTCGCCGGCGGACTGCTCGTCAGCTCGGTCGGCTGGCGGAGCATCTTCTGGATCAACATTCCGATCGGGCTGACGGCGATCGTGCTGACGGCGCTGTTCGTGCCCGAGTCCAAGGCTCCCGTGCCGCGCCGGTTCGATCCAGTCGGCCAGCTCCTGGTGATGGTCACTCTCGCGACGCTGGTCTACGCGATCATCGAAGGTCCCGGTCGTGGCTGGAGCTCGCCGCGCATCCTTGGCTGCTTCGCCGCGTCGGTGATAGCGGCCGCCGCCTTCGCGATCTACGAGAGTCGCCGGCGCGAGCCGCTGCTCGACGTCAGGTTCTTCCGAAGCGCGCCGTTCTCCGGGGCGACGATGATCGCGGTGGCGGCGTTCGCCGGACTGGGCGGGTTCCTGCTGCTCAGCACGCTCTACCTGCAGGACGTCCGCGGCTTCTCCGCGCTGCACGCCGGCCTTTACTTGCTCCCGATGGCCGCGATGACGGCGATCTTCGCGCCGATGTCCGGGCGGATTGTCGCCGCTCGCGGGCCGCGGCTGCCACTGGTCATCGCCAGCATCGCGATCACCGTGAGCGCGGTCACGCTGACCAGGCTCGGCGCGAGCACATCCGCGCTCAGCCTGGTGGTGAGCTTCCTGATATTCGGCCTCGGCTTCGGGCTGATCAACGCCCCCATCACGAACACGGCAGTGTCGGGCATGCCGCGTGCGCAGGCCGGTGTCGCCGCTGCCGTGGCCTCGACCAGCAGGTCAGTCGGCTCGTCGCTTGGCGTGGCCGTGATCGGATCCGCGGTCGTCTCCGTCCTGTCCGGACCGCTGCGAACCGGTTTCGTGCAGGCCAGCCACGTGGGCTGGTGGCTGATCGCCGGTTGCGGCGTGCTCGTGCTCGTAGTGAGCCTGAGCACGACGGGCAGGTGGGCCAGGTCGACCGCTGACCGGGTCGCCGCCGAGTTCACCGGCGGGCAGGCCGACAGCGCGGCCGAGCCCGCCCGCCAGTGATCGCCGGCTGGCCGCCTTACTCCTCGCCGGGCTCCTCGCCGCCGGTGGTCGTGCCCATGATCGCGAAGACAGCGCCCTGGTCGTCGGCAAGTATCGCCATCCGGCCGTACGGGCTGTCCCAGGCCGGCCTGATCACCGTTCCGCCGAGCTTCGTGGCGATGTCGATCGTCGAGTCGGCGTCGCTGACCGTGAAGTAGGTCATCCAGTGCGAAGGCGCCTCAGCAGGTGCGGGCACCGTGCCGAGATCGCCGATCCCGCCGATCGAGTCGCCGTCGGTCTTGAACGTCGCGTAGCCGAAGCCGTCGCTGCTCATGTCGTCGTACTCATAGCCGAACACGGCGTTGTAGAAGTCCTTGTTCTGCTCGAAGTTACGGCTCATGTTCTCGTTCCAGCACACCGCGCCTGGCTCGTTCGCCAGCTGCATGCCGCTGTGCTTGTTGGCTTGCCAGATGCCGAAGGGCGCACCCCCCGGGTCGATCGCGACGGCCATGCGGCCGATGTCGAACACGTCGAACGGCTCTGCGACCACCTGACCGCCCGCCGACGTGATCTTGCTCGCGGTGTCGTCGGCGTCCTCCGTGGCCAAGTACGTCGTCCAGGCGTTCGGCTCCTCGGCAGGTCCCATCTTCGGACCGATGCCGGCCACTGGCCTGCTGGCGACCTCGCACATGACGTAACCGCCGGTCTCCGGCGGCCCCACCTGGGTATCCCAGCCGAACAAAGACGAGTAGAAGTTCGTGGCCCTCGCCACGTCGTCGGTCGCCAGGTCTACCCAGCACGGAGTGCCGGCGGGCCATGGCGTGTCGCGCTGCACCATTGCTCCTCCAGGGCTTGCGATGACTACAGGTAGCTACCCACACCCAGAGATCTCGATGACCGCGAACGACGCGCATGATGAGTGATCATCGGATCACGTTGCGTGTCCAGCGGCAGCGTATCGGGCAGTGCTATGCCAGTCAGGCGATTGCGGGATTCGTTCGGGCCGCAGTGGTCGTTAGGCCTCCGTAGCATGGCAGCCATGGGTACCCACCGGGCTACACGGTCAGGAACGCCGCGTTCCCGGGCGAATGTAGCTGGCCAAGGCAGACCAGGCGTCACGAGCCAGCAATACGCCGGGGACGGGGGATGGCCGCATGCGGCCAGCGCCCGAAGGGGGTGGTTGCCCGTGCGCGGGTCAAAGCTGGTCGCGCTGGTGACCGGCCTTGCGGTGGTTGCTGCCGTCGCCGTCTACTTTGCCGTGGGTGCGGCCGGGCACAACACGCCGTCACACCCGGGCACCGGGAACACCGGGCCCTCGAAGCCGCAGTCCGGCAAGAGCCACAGCGTTACCGATGGCCACGACACTGGGCACAAGTCGGGGGTCACAGCTGTGTCCGCAGCCATCGGACTACGACCCGGCGTCGTCTCACCCAGCGCGGCCGGGATACCCCGTGCGAAGGCCATAGTGGCGAACCTCACTCCGCTGCAGCTCGCGGGCCAGCGGGTGATCTACAGCTATAGCGGGCTCACGCCCCCTGCCAGCCTGCTGACGCTGATCAGCCACGGCGAGGCGGCTGGCGTCATCTTCTTCACCGGCAACATCGGTACCAGTCAGGCCGACCTGGCCAACTTCAAGAACGTGGTCGCCGAGCTCGAGAAGGCCAACGCCAGCTCGACTAACCCCGTGCACCTGCCCCTCCTGCTCATGACGGACCAGGAAGGTGGTGAGGTGCGCCGGCTGCCGGGAGCGCCCGTGCTGTCGGAGAAGGAGATCGGGGAGGCATCTGACCCCTCTGCGGCTGCGACCGCCGCGGGAAAGGGAGCTGCCGCGAACCTGCGCAGCTACGGCCTGAACCTCAACCTGGCGCCGGTTCTCGATGTCTACCGCACGCCGGGAGACTTCGACGACCAGTACCAACGCTCCTACAGCCAGAACCCCGATGTGGTCTCCGAGCTGGGCACCGACTTCATCACCGCGCTGCAAAAGGGCGGGGTGGCGGCGACGGCCAAGCACTTCCCCGGGCTCGGTGCGGCGACGGCGTCGGAGGACACCGACGTCGAGCCCGTCACGCTGCACTTGACGCTGCACCAGATCAGGACGATCGACGAGTACCCGTACAAGTCGGCGATCGCGTCTGGCGTCAAGCTCGTCATGGTCGACTGGGCGATCTATCCGGCGCTGGACAAGAAGTACCCTGCTGGCCTGTCGTCGACCATCGTGCAAGGCGAGTTGCGGCAGCGGCTCGGTTTCGGCGGGGTGACCATCACCGACGCGCTGGAGGCCGGCGCGCTGCGGAACTTCGGCTCGACCGCGCACCGCGCCACGCTGGCCGCCCGTGCTGGCATGGACCTGCTGCTTTGCGCAGTAGGCGAGGTTTCCCAGGGCCAGGCGGCACTGCGGTCGCTGGACTACGACTACGAACACGGCGTGCTCAACACCAGCGCCTTCACGGCTTCCGCTGAGCGGGTGCTGGCGCTGCGCGCGACGATGCCGAAGAGCTAGGCCACGCGCGTGCCGGCCTTGGCGGTCAGGTCGGCAAGCAGGTCGGTCAGTCGCTTGGTGACCGGCCCCGGCGCGCCGTCGCCGATCGAGCGGCCGTCAACAGTGATCACCGGCGCGATGCCGCCCATCGTCCCGGTGACGAACACCTCGTCGGCGTTGTAGATCTGCACCATCGAGTAGTCAGCGACCTTGCACGTGATGCCGTCAGCCAGGGCTAGCTCGAGCACTGCCTCGCGAGTGATCCCTTCCGGGCAGGCGGCGGATGTGGGCGTTGCGAGCACGCCGTCGGTCACGAAGAACACGTTCGTCGCGTTGGTCTCCGCGACGAAGCCACGGTTGTCCAGCATGATCGCGTCGTCCGCGCCAGCGACGTTCGCCTCGATCTTGGCCAGGATCGACGGCAGCAGGTTGTTGTGGTGGATCTTCGGATCCAGCGAGTCCGCCGCCGGCCGCCGGATGCTCGAGGTGATCAGCGTGATCCCGGTGGACGCGTAGACAGGCGCCTTGAACTCAGGCAGCACGATAAGCGTCGGGCCCGACTGATTCAGGCGCGGGTCCATGCCGCTGGTGACCTTCACACCCCTGGTCAGGGTCAGCCTGATGTGCACGCCGTCGGTCATCCCGTTCGCGGCCAGCGTGCGCTTGATCTCCTCGGTGATCTCCTCGTCCGAAGGCACCGAGTCGAACGCCAGCGCGTGAGCTGACCGGCGGAGCCTGGCCAGGTGCTCGGTCAGCCGGAAGATCCGGCCCTGATACAGCCGCAGCCCCTCCCACACCGCGTCGCCACCCTGGACTGCTGAGTCGAACGGACTCACGCCGGCATGATCGCGGTGCGCTAGCTTGCCGCCGACGTTCACGATGATGTCGCGATTGCGCTCGTCGAACACCTGCAGCATGCGAAGTCCCTTCTGACGTGCCCTGCGCTTCTTCCGGCTCGATGTTAGGCGGAGGCGGGGCGCGTGCGAAGCGGGATGGCCTCACCCCAGCTGGCGTCGGTGGAGAGGACGGCCGTGTCGCCTGGCTGGACGTCGCACGGCGGGACAAGCGGGTAGCTGACTTCCGTCCTGCGGATGAGCAGGTCGCCGAACATGAGGTCCTGGCGCCAGATCGTGGTGTCGAGCCGCCCGGGCGCGGTCACCGTGAGGTCGAGGGACGGGGCGTAGGCGGCGGCGGTCTCCGGATCGGCGTAGCTGATCTCGGCGAACACCTCGCGGCCGGTGAGGGGAGTCATGTCGTGCCCGGCGGCGCGGCCGCCGGGCTGCGCTCCCTGTTCCATGACGGCGGCGTAATCAGCGCTGGGGAACTCGCGGATTGCGGCCATCGTGATTCCGGTCAGGGCCTCGGCCTGGCCGACGGCGCTGTCCCAGCCGTCCTGGAGCGTGCTTCGGGGCGGACCGCTAGCCGGGTCAGGGCCTGCCGAGTCGTAGCCAACGACGGTGTAGCGGACGGTGCCGGGGATGAGCGCGGTGCCGTCGTGTGCGAAGCGAGAGGAGATCCCGGCCATGAGCTGCTGCTGTGCCAGGTCCCGGCGGGGCTCGTTGTTGTAAACCATGCCGAGGATGACGTCGAAGCGGCCGAGAGTGTCCGGCAATTCGGCAAGGTCGCACTGGAGGAACTCGATCCGGTCAGCGACGCCGTTTTCCTCCGCCAGGGCCCGGGCCGTGTCAAGACCGCCGATGTCCGCGGCGACGACCCTGCGGGCGCCGAGCCGGGCCGCCATGATGGCGAGCACGGCCAGCGAACCGCATCCGGCGTCGAGCACGACCGACTCCGGCCCGATCGATGACGACATCGCCAGCCGCAAAGCCAATATGCGCTCGGGCGCGCGGGCCAGGAGGGACATGTGGACGACCAGCGAGGTGCCCTCGGTAAGCGGGGCGGGCTGACTCACATCGGCTCCTTTCCGGGTTGGGCCTCATGATCGGGGCTCCTTTAGCGAATGGATGCGCAATTTGCGCCCTGATCAAGAAGACCGATCGTTAGCCGATCCGATACCGGGCTAGCTGGTCGTAGAAAACCTGGCACTGTTCTGCCAGCGGCTCAAGCCTGGCCGGCAGCGG
>JASHXW010000075.1 GCA_030043395.1 Streptosporangiaceae bacterium | reverse complement strand
TCAGCATCGCGCTCGCGGCGGGCCTGGCGGCATTGCTGGCCGCCGGAGTCGCTGACCTGATGCTCGCGACGCGCAGAGGCTCACTGCGCGCTGTGCCGTACCTGATCGGCGCAGGCGGAGCAGGGTGCCTGACGGCGGCCGGGGCGGGCGCACTCGCGGGCAGTCCTGTCCGGCTGCCCGTGGCCAGCTGGCTGGGCGCCGGAACAGCGGATCTCGCGGCTGACCGCCTGTCGGCGCTGTTCCTCGTCATCAGCTTCGGTGCCGCATTCGCCGTGTCGCTGGCATTCGCGTCCTGGGCCGCGCGCCCGGGCGCCATCAGGCGCCGTGGCCTCGGGGCCGGGTACGCGCTCGCGCTCTGGGCCGTCGCCGTCATCCTGACAGCCAGGGACGCGTTCACGCTGCTGCTGTCGTGGGAACTGCTGACGCTGGCCTTCTACTTGCTGGCCGGCTTCGAGCGGGACCGGCCGGGGCGGCCGAGCGGCGCGCTTGTCACGCTCGCATTCGGCAAGATCAGCGGTGCCGCATTGCTACTTGGCCTGCTGGCACTTGCCGTGCGGGCCGGCTCCCTGGATATCGCGTCGTTCGCCCACGTGCCGCCCGGCGTTGCCCGTGAGTCCGCCCAGGCTCTGCTCCTCGCCGGCTTCGCGGTCAAGATCGGGATCGTCCCCTTCCAGGTCTGGCTGCCCAGGGGATACGAGGCTGCGCCAGGGCCGGCCCGCGCGATCATGGGCGGGGTTGCCGTCAACGTCGGCTTCTACGGCCTGTGGCGGACGCTAGCGATACTCGGCGCGCCTCCTGCGTGGCTGACCGGCACGGTGCTCGTGCTGGCCGGACTGACCGCCGTGCTCGGGATCGCGCATGCGGCCGTCCAGTCCAGGCTGCAGCGCGTCATCGCCTATTCCAGCGTGGAGAACAGCGGCCTGATCCTGGCCGGATACGGCGTCGCCCTGGTCGGGGCGGCAACCCACGATCGCCTGCTCATGGCAGCAGGGCTGCTCGCCGGGACACTGCAGATCGTCGCCCACGCTGCCGCCAAGTCGCTGCTGTTCAGCGCCAGCGCCGTCATCACCTCAGACCACGAAGGCGTCCAGGCACCTGTCGGCGACGACCTGGACCGCCTGAGGGGATCGGCGCGGCACCGCCCCTGGACGGGTACCGGCCTGGCGATCGGGTCACTCACGCTGGCCGGCCTTCCGGTCACCATCGGCTTCGTCTCAGAGTGGTTCTTGCTGGAGGCATTGCTGCAGCAGTTCCGCATACCCGGGCTCGGCTATCGCCTCCTGCTCGCAGTCGCCGGGGCTGCGGTCGCCCTGACTGCAGGGTTCGCCGGGGTGACCTTCGTGCGGCTGATCGGCCTGGTCGTGCTCGGCCCGCGGCCTGGTCAGGACGCTGACCCTGCGCCTGGCCGGGCGTGGGATGGGGGCTGGCTCGGCCGGGCGGGCATCGTGCTGCTGTCCGCGTGCTGCCTGGCGACGACGGCCGTGCTGCCCCTGGTTATCCGAGTGCTTGCCGCCGGGCTGTCGCCGGTAGTCCCGTCGTCAGCGATCAACGGAGCGCGGCAAGAACCATGGGTGCTAGGACCGGTGTTCAGCGGATTCTCGGTGCTCTCACCGTCGTGGCTGTGGATCGTGATGCCGCTGCTCGGCTTGGCCGTCCTGGCATTCACCAGCCTGGTCGCCTGGCGGCCGATGACCAGGATCCGTCGCGTGCCGGCATGGCGCTCGGCGACGGCGGGAGTGCAGGGCGCCGATTCCTACACGGCCAGCGGATTCGCCAATCCGACTCGGCGGGTGCTGGCGGCCGTGCTGCATACCCGCGCCGAGGTCCGTCCCCTGGCCGATGCGGAGCGCGCGACCTCTGACGATTCGCAGGCCGGTCCAGATGAGGAAGTCACGCCCGGACCGTGGCTCGGCTACCGGTCAGACGTCATCGAAGTGGTCGGCGCCTACCTGTACCGGCCTGCGAGACGGCCACTCCTGGCCGTGGTCCGGGCCGCGAAGCGGCTGCAGTCAGGCCGGCTTGACGCCTACCTCGCCTACATGCTGATCGCCCTGATCGCGCTGCTGGCCCTGGTGACGGCGCTTGCGTGAATGACGTCGGCAAGAGGAAAGTTAGGTAGCCACTGCAACCTGCCTTCGCAGAGTTGGTAATGGCCTGCAAAGGCCACCAGGATCCGGAGCGTGACCATGTCCCGGACAGCCTTGCGGCTGACGATAATCCTCAGCCAGGATGCGCAGTTCCGGCAGCGCCCGGTCTACACCGAGATCGTCCGCCGGGCGCACGCGGCTGGCCTGGCGGGGGCGACCGTCGTTCGCGGCGCGGAAGGCTTCGGCGCCTCGGGCCGTATTCACACGGCACGATTGCTCAGCATGTCCGAAGACCTCCCGGCCGTGATCATCATCGTGGACCAGCCAGAGCGCATACGCGAGTTCCTGCCGCAGGTAAAGGAGCTCGTGCTTGGCGGGCTCGTCACGCTGGATGAGGTCGAGCTGGTGAGCATGGCCGGGGGATATCAGCCTGGCGAGTACCCCGCTGAACAGGAGCCATCGTGAGCACACCTGCAGATCAGCACGCGGCGAGCGCGCTCGCCACACCCGGGACGTTCCGGCGGGTCCTGGTGGCCTGGGACGGCTCGGCGGACTCGGTCGCGGCGCTTCGCGCGGCGATATCGATTCTCGGCGACCGGCCCGGTCATGTCGTCGCGCTGTCCGTCCTGCCGACCGCCCCGCATCAGGAAGCCGGGCCCGCCGAGCCCGCACCGCTCTCTGCGCAGGCGCGGCATGTGCAGGAGGCCTTCGAGGCGGCGATGGCGGCGATTTCCCGGACCTCGGCGGCACGGATCGACCTGCACACCGCCGAGAGCCGCCACATCGCCGGATCGGTCTGCGACTACGCCGCTGAGCATGGCTTCGACTTGCTCGTGATCGGGCGGCACGGCGATGGCGGGCTGATCCGCCCGAGGCTCGGCCATATCGCGGAGTCCGCGGTCCGATCGTGCAAGCTACCGGTGCTGCTCGTCAGTGCCGGCTGACGCTGGCGGCCAGCATTGAACTGCGCGCCCGGACGTCTCTCGCAGCGGCGGCCCGCGCTCGATGCTGGGTGGATCACGCCACGTCACCGACCGGATCGCAGGCAAGCCAAGCACGAGCGCGGCGCTCGCGATGCCCCATGCGGTGGCGAAGGCGAGTATGGGCGTCGCGCCGACTAGGTCAGCCAGCGGCCCGATCAGTGCCCAGCCGGCTGACCCGAGCGCGAACGCCCCGGTGAGCGTGATCGCGCCCACCCTGGCGAGCATCTCGGCCGGCACCCTCTGCTGCTGCACGGTCGACTCGAGCGTGACGGCGATCGCCGATCCGACGCCCGCGACCACCGCGCCTGCGGCGACGACGTAGGCGGGCATGCGCAAGGCGAGCAGCAGGCACGGAACGGGGTAGCCGAACGTGCCCGCTACGGCAACGATGAGCGGGTGACGCGGCCGCCGCCCGACTAGGAACAGGCCCGCCAGCACGGAGCCGACGGCAAACGCGCCCACCACCATGCCCCAGGCGCGGGCGCCGCCCATGTACTGCCTGGCCAGCACCGGGCCGAGCAGAAGGTATGGAGCCCACGTGCACAGGTTCATCAGCGAGTACTGCGCCGTGGTCACCGACAGCCAGGTATGCGACCGGAAGAACTGCCAGCTCTCAGCCAGATCGCGGCCCGCGGACTGAGTCGGCCGGGTGGCCGCAGGCAGGCGGAGCAGTGCCAGGGCGGCCACGCTGACGCCGTAGCTGGCCGCATCCAGCGCGATCACCAGGGCTGGGCTGGTCAGCGCAATGAGCATCCCGGCGAGCGCGGGCCCGGCGATGGTGGCCGCCGATTGCGCCACGCCAAGCAGGGCGTTGCCGTCAGGTCGCCGCTCAGGCGTGACGATCTCGGCCCGCAGGCCGCTCAGCGCCGGGCTGAAGAAGCCTTCGGCGGTAGCCAGCAGCGCGGGCAGTACCAGGAACACCCACAGTGGCGGGCGGCCCGCGAAGAGCGCTGCCGCGAAGGTCGCCTGCACGCTGAGCCTGCAGGCGTCGCTGACCAGCATGACAGGCCGCCGCCCTATCCGGTCAGCAAGAACGCCGGCGCCGAGGCCGACCAGAACCTGGGGGAAGACCGATGCCGCGAAGACGAGGCCGAGATCGGTCGCAGTGCCGCCGTTCTCTAGGACCGCGAAGCTGAGCGCGATCCTGGACATCGCGCTGCCGAGCAGCGAGGTCGAGTATCCGGTGTAAAAGACCCGGAAGTCGCGTTCCGCTAGCAGGCTAGCCCACCTGGCGTGGTTATCGGGCCTAACGATCCGGGCTCGAAATTTACTGCGACAATGATGCGCTGAGAAAGGCTCGCCTGGCATGCGAGCAACAATCATTGAGCCTGATAGTAAATGCAATATGCGACAAGGCTCACAATTAAGGGCGCCTTCGAGCTACCGCAGTAAATGCGCTGCCACGCTGGAATATGCTGAATCGGTGCTTACCCGTCTTACGACCGAGGGCGATCAGCCACCGGTCGAGTACGCGGTGGCAGTCGGCCGCTACCTCGCTGACGCCACGCTCGGAGCCTCGTCGCGGCGCGTCTACCAGATCTCGCTGACGAGCTGGGCGTGGGCGCTCGCCGGCAGGCAGCCGCCGCCGGGTCGGGAACGTCGCGGCGCAGCGCCGCCCGTCATCCCGCTCGCGCTGCTCGACGACGAGGTGGCGCACCGCAGGCTGGCCGCGGCCGTGCAGGCGAGGTCCCGGCAGGCCGGCGCGCAGACCGTCAGCCGGGAGCTGTCCGCCTTGCGCAGCGCGATCGGCTGGTGGCAGGACGCCGGCTGGATCCAGGGCGATCCCACGGCGGGCCTGCGCACCACGCCGGCCCGCGACAGGCTCGTGACGCCGCTGACCGAGCAGCAGCTCGCGGCCCTGTTCCGGGTTGAGGCCAGCCTGCGCGAGCAGGCCCTGTGGCACTTGTTGCACGACACGGGTGCAACGACCCCAGCCGTGCTTCGCCTCGATGCCAGCGCGCTGGGCCCAACGGGCCAGCCGACCGCGCGCACTGCCGCGACGCTGGGTGCGTTGCGATGGAGCCGCGAGACTTGCGACCTGCTGGCCTGGCTGCTGGCCGGGCGCAGGCTTGGCCCGGTCTTCCTGACCGAGCGACGCGCGGCGGCCCGGACGCCCCACGCAGATGTCTGCCCACTGACCCGGCAGCGAAGGATGTCCTACCGGCGCGCTGCCGAGATTTTCGCGAACGCTACCCGCCCCCTGGATCCGGCTGGCCGGGGCTGGACGCTGCATCAGCTGCGCCAACCCCGCTTGGGGCAGCTAGCCGGCTAATCAGCGGGTCCCGTCTCATTCGCGTGCCCTGGGATGATGACAATGCGTCGGCACAAAGTCGCCGGAGGGCGAATGGCAGAGTACGACTACATCGTGGTCGGTGCCGGCACGGCCGGGTGCGTGGTGGCGACCAGGCTCACCGAAGACCCGGCCGCGCGCGTGCTGCTGCTCGAGGCGGGCAGCTCGGAGCGGACTCTCGCGATGGCGGTGGGCAGCGCCTGGCCGCAGAACCTCGGCACGTCCGCGGAGTGGCGTGATGTCACGACCCCGCAGGCCGATGCCGGACCCGTTGCCTATCCAAGGGGCAGGGCGGTCGGCGGGTCAGGCGCCATCAACGCGATGGCACATGTTCGCGCCCATCGCGCGCTGTATGACCGCTGGGCTGCTGACGGCGCGGAGGGCTGGGGCTTCGCCGACCTGCTGCCCTACCTGCGCCGAAGCGAGAGCGCTGAGGGGCGCGACCCGGCGTTGCGCGGATTGGACGGGCCGGTGACGGTTGCCCCGGCGGCTGACCCGCATCCGGTGGCTCGCGCATTCATCGGCGCGCTGGCGGCCGCTGGCTGCGGGCTCACCGATGACCTCAGCGGACGCGACCAGGAGGGCGCAGCCTGGATCGACCTCGCCATAGCGGACGGGCAGCGGGTCAGCTCCGCCGACGCCTACCTGCGGCCTGCGCTAGGTCGTCCTAACCTGGCCCTCGAGGCAGGCTCCCTGGTCACTGGCCTGTCTGTCGGGCACGGTCACTGCGACGGCGTGAGGTACGTCCGCGACGGGCAGCTTCTCACGGCGCGAGCCACTGCCGAGGTGATCCTGACGGCAGGGGCGATCGGCTCCCCGCAGCTGCTGATGCGCTCCGGCATCGGCCCCGCGGAGCACTTGCGCTCCCTGGGCATCGAAGTCCAGGCAGACGTGCCGCAGGTGGGGGAGAACCTGCAGGACCACCCGGTCGTGCTCGCCTCCTATGAGTCCCCGTGCACCCTGCCGGCGAGCAAGTACAACAACGGCGAGGCATGCGCAGCGCTGCGCAGTGACCTGGCCGGCGCATTCCCTGACCTGCACTTGTTCACGATCTTGCTGCCCCTGGCACCCGCCGGGTGCGAGCCACCGCCGGCAGGTTACGCAGTCGTGGCGGCCGTAGTCGCGCCAGACAGCCGTGGCTCGGTGCGCCTCGCCAGCCCCGATCCCGGCGCGGCGCCGTTGATCGATCCTGGCTTCCTGGCCGACGGACGCGACCTCGACCGGATGGAGATAGCGCTTCGCATGGTCAGGGAAGTCGCAGCCAGCGCCTCGTTCTCGGCCGTGCGCAAGCGCGAGGCATGGCCGGGCAGCCGTATCCAGGGCAGCGCGGAGCTGCGTGACTTCATCCGCGGCAAAGTCGGCAGCTACTACCATCCGGCAGGCACCTGCCGGATGGGCCAGGACTCAGGTTCCGTCGTCGACGCCGAGCTCCGGCTGCACGCAGTGAGCGGGTTGCGCGTCGCTGACGCCTCGGTGATGCCGATCATCACGAACGCCCACCCGAACGCCACCGTGCTGGCGATCTCTGAGCGAGCCAGCGACCTGATCATGGGCCTTCAGCCCGCGTGACCGCGCCATGGAACGCGCCGTAGAGTTAGCTGAGGCGATGGGGCCCGCCGTAGAAACCGCCTTACCAGCTGATGGCTCCTGTTAAGCGCCTGCCGGGCGAGAACAGGAGCATCGGATGACCAGTCATACGCCGGACCTGGCGACAGGGCTGTCGGCGGCCGATCAGCCACAGGAGTCAGGCGAACCGGAGCCGTCCTGCAGCCTGCTGTGGAAAGGACCTGCCCGCCGGGCCGGAGCCGTCCAGGCCGCCGATCCAGACTGCCTGTCTGACCTACGGCTGGATCAGGTCATCGCGGCTGTGGCTGGCGACCGCGAGGAGCGCGACCTGGTGATCGCGCTGATGTCCGCGCGGCTCAGCGACTTGGGCACTGTGCTCCACCGGCACGAGGTATTCGCCGACCTAGAGCACCCCAGCATGCTGGCAGCGGCGGGCGCATTCGCGGCCTCGATGCGCGAGGTGCGGGCGCACCTGCGCCAGCTGACCAAGATGAACTCGAGCTGGCAGCAGCGGGGATGGTTCCTCGACGCGGCAGCGCTGCACGCGGAGGCCGTCCGGTCGCTGTCCGCTGCATTGGTCTCGTGCCCGCTCGCCTCTCGCGCTCTGACGGCCTTCCGCGACTACCTGGCCGACTACGTCGACTCGGCGGAATTCACTGGCTTCGCCGCCGATGTCGCTGACCGCCGGAAGGAACTCGCTGAGGTCACCTACCTGGTCCGGATCAAGGGCCCGCGGGTCGATGTCACGCGGTACGACGGTGAGGCGGACTACAGCACCGAGATCGAGGAGACGTTCGCACGATTCCGGCAAGGCGCCGCCGCGGACTACAAGGTCGCCTACCGGGGCTGGCCAGGCATGAACCACGTCGGGGCGCAGATACTCGACCTGGTGGCGCGGCTGTTTAGCGGTGAATTCTCGGCGCTCGCGGAGTTTTGCCAGCGGCATGCGGCGTTCCTGGATGGCACTATCCGCCAGTTCGAGCGAGAGCTGCAGTTCTACCTGGCTTACCTGGACTACATCAAGCCGCTTCGCGCGGCCGGCCTCAGCTTCTGCCTGCCGGAGCTTTCCGCCGACTCGAAGGAGATCTTCGCCCGGGATGCCTTCGATCTCGCGCTCGCCGCGAAGCTGGTAACCGGCGACAAGGCGGTCGTACTGAACGACGTGGAGCTGCACGATCCCGAGCGCGTGATCGTCGTCTCCGGGCCTAACCAAGGCGGCAAGACCACGTTCGCGCGCAGCTTCGGCCAGCTGCACCACCTGGCAGCTGTTGGCTGCCCGGTGCCAGGCAGCTCCGCCAGG
>JASHXW010000074.1 GCA_030043395.1 Streptosporangiaceae bacterium | reverse complement strand
CCGCGCAGCTCGAACGTCACTTGCAGCGGCATGTCGAGCACCAGCTCTTCCGGCGTGTTCGGCACGCCGGTGATGTTCGTCATCATTCGCGGGCCCTCAGCGAGCTCGACAACGGCAATCGCATAAGGAGCTTCGTTCTCAAATCCAGGGGCAGGCCGGTGGCTGATGACATAGGAGTACAAGGTGGCCCGGCCGCTGGCCGCGAACCACTCCACCCTGGTCGAGCCGCACTCCGGGCACACGGGCCGCGGGTAGAAGTAGGGCTTGCCGCAGTCCAGGCAGCGCTGGAGCCGCAGCTCGCCGGCGGCGCAGCCGTCCCAGAAGGGTTGGGTGTCCGGAGTCGGCTCGGGGATGGCCTTGCCCGCCATCAGGCGCCCCGTCCGAGCAGCGGCCCGAACGAGCGCTCGACCTGACTGGCCAGGCTGTCGACGTACCATGGCTCGGTGCCGATGATCCGCACCACCGGCTCCGGGTTGCTGTAGAGCGCGATCTCGTACCCGGATGAGTGCACGATCCGCCCGTTGATCCAGCCCGAATCCGGACCTGCCAGGTACGCCACGACCGGGGCAATGTTGTCTGGCGACCGCTCGTCGGCGGTCGCCGACCTGGCCCGGCGCCGGTCGGTCGGGATGGAGTCGGTCATCCGGGTCGCGGCGGCGGGCGAGATCGCGTTCACGGTTACGCCGTAGCTCCGGAGGGCGTTCGCGCACGAGTAGGTGAGGCCAACGATGCCCATCTTCGCGGCGGCGTAGTTGGGCTGGCCGGGCGCGCCATGTAGGCCGGAGACGGAGGTGAAGTTGATGATCCTGTTCTGCGCCGAGGCGTCGCGGATGGAGCGCCAGTGCGAGGAAGCGAACTTGGTCGTGTTGAAGGTGCCCCTCAGGTGCACCCTGATCACGTCGTCCCATTCCTGCTCGGTCATGTTGAAGACCATCCGGTCGCGCAGGATCCCGGCGACATTGACCAGGACGTCGAGCTGACCGAACTCGTCGATCGCCGTCCGCACCAGGCCGTCGGCGGCGGCGTGATCGGACACGTCGGCGCTGCTGGCGACCGCCTTGCCGCCAGCCTCGGTGATCTCGGCGACCACCTCGCTAGCCGGGCCGCTGTCCGTGCCCGAGCCGTCGACCGCCCCGCCGAGGTCGTTCACGACGACCGACGCGCCCTGGCTGGCGAGCAGCAGCGCGACCGACCTGCCGATCCCGCGTCCGGCTCCCGTGACGATCGCTACCCGCTCGTCCAGACGACCCATCGAGCCCGTCCTTTCCCCGGCGACCGCCAGCTGCGTGCCTGCCCGCGTCCGGTGCCCGGCCGCGTCCGCGCCGACTACCGGGCTGGATTTATTAGAATTTCCTTCTGGAATTGCCTTCTGGTGGGGAACATAGCACGGAGGAGCCGCCGGTGAGCGAGGTCGCGGGCAGGCAGGCTGCCGGGGCGTGGCAGTGGGGTCGCACCAAGCAGACCCAGCGTGCGCTGCTCGACGCCGCTCGGCAGGTCTTCGCCGAGCAAGGCTTCTCTGGCGCCAGCATCGCCGAGGTTGTCGAGCGATCCGGTTCCAGCGTGGGCAGCTTGTACCACCACTTCGGCGGCAAGAGCGAGCTGTTCCTTGCCTTGTACCAGGAGCACCAAGCCGCGCACGAGCAGGCTGCGAGCCAGGCGGTCGCGCAGGCACGACGATCCGGCGTGACCGACCCTACTGAGCTGTTCTGCATCGGGGCCAGGGCCTTCCTCGAAGGCAGCTGGACCCGTCGGGACCTCGCGATGCTGTTCGTGTCCGGCGACGGGCCACCGGGCTTCGAGCTCATGAAGCGGCGCAGGGAGCACGAGTGGATCAGCCAGAACGACGCGCTGCTCCGGCTTGCCGACACGTCTCTCGACCGCCTCTACGCCGCGATGCTCACCTCGCTGATTGGCGAGGGTGCCAGGGAGGTCGCGGCGTGCCGGACCCGTCGCCAGGCCACGGCGATCATCGACGCCGTCATCGAGTACGCCCGTCGCGCCATGGCAGGCGGCCCGTGGAAGCCGGATCAAGTAAGAGCCCCAGCCACCCGCCCAAAGACGACTGGTTGAACTATTGGTCTTCCTCAGCTGGAAGTGCGTCGGCAAGGGCGCGGACGGCTTGCTCGAGTTCAGGTATGTCGTCGTCCACGGTGGCCTGCAGGACGGCGTGCGCTGTGTCAAAGTAGCGGTGCGCAAGGTAATCACGCATTCGGGCAATCTGCCGCCAGGGGATGTCGGGCTGAGTTTCCAGAAGGCTCTGCGGGAGCGCCTTGACGGCCTCACCGATCTCAAGCAGGCGGATGCGGACCGCATCGAAGACTAGGCCGTCGGATAGGTCACCACGCTGCAAGTGCGAGCGGATTGCATCGATGGCTGCCTGGATGTCTGCGAGTCTTTGCCGGTCGCTGGCTGTCACAGCGCGATCAGCTCACGTTCGACTCGATGACGCACTCCGGGCTTGAGGTCACCGGCAGGAATTAGATCGACCGGCGCTCCGAGTATGGCCTCAAGTTCATCCCGGGCTCGGGCCAGACGGAACAGGCTCATGCCGGCAGGCAGGTCGACCAGCAGGTCGACGTCACTGTCCGGCCGGTCGCTGCCCCTGGCGACACTTCCGAACACGCGCAGGTCAGTGATGCCGTGACTGGCTGCGGCTGTGACGAGCTCGCGGCGACGACGTCGTACCCGTCGGCCGAGCGGTCCGGTCAGCCTGGCTAGCTGCCTCGGCTGGCGACGTACCGACACATCGAGGTCGTGCCCGGTTGCCTCGACAAGGGCGGCGAGCGTCGGTAGCGCAGGCTGCCGGCGCCCGGACTCATATGCGCTGATGACGCTCTGCGCGACCCCGGCTCGGGCGGCCAGTTCCGCTTGGGTCATCCCGGCAGCCTTCCGGGCGCGCCGGAGCAGCGACCCTGCCGTGCTCGACACTGAACTCACCCTTTCAATATAGCTGATCGTCTATATCCAGACGAGTCATGCGCCACGATGAGAGGCGCCAGTTTTCGTCGTTGTTACTGTCTCGGTTCCTGCTGACCGGTCGGCTGTCCAGGTGCTAGCGGCATACTGCGGGGCATGGACGACCTGAGGTATTCCGAGTCCGTCATCGTGGCGGCCGCGCCAGAGGCGCTGTACGCGATGGTTTCCGACATCACGCGGATGGGCGAGTGGAGCCCGGTCTGCAAGGCGTGCTGGTGGGACGAAGGAGACGGGCCACGCGAGGGCGCCTGGTTCACTGGGCGGAACGAGCTGCCCGACCGGATCTGGGAAACCAGGTCGATGGTGGTGGCGGCCGAGCCTGGCCGGGAGTTCGCGTTCGCGGTCAACGGCTCGTGGGCGCGCTGGGGTTATACCTTCGACGCCGTTGCCGAAGGGACGCGGGTTACCGAGTGGTGGGCGTTCCTGCCCGACGGCGTCGCCGGCTTTCACCAGCGGTACGGCGAGGACGCCGAAAGGCAGATCGGCATTCGCCAACAAGCGGCCAAAGCCGGAATCCCGATGACACTAGCCGCGATCAAGGCCGCCGCCGAAGCAGACTAGCCGCGCTACGGCGCGACGCATGGTGGGGCTAGAGCCGTTCCCGGTCTCACACCTGCTGCTTAGCGGCTCCCCCGTGCTGAGCTCGCTTGCCAGGAGCGGGGCCGCGCTGGATCACGCCGCATCGGACGCCACGTGGCAGCACTAGGTGAGCCCTGTGACCTGGACTCCGCGTCACCGCGTGGCCGTTGGCTGGAACCACCTCGCACATCACGTGCGATCGCGCCAAGACGCCGGCACTGTTCCTCATGACGTCGAAGGAATGGACGCCCAAGCCGAACATCGCGCCGACCACGGCAATCATGGCAACTGCCGGCAACGCGGCCTTGCGGGGCACGCGCGTGATCAGCCAAGCGCCGAGCAGGGCGATCGCGCCGAGCGCCGGGACATAGAAGCGAACGAACGGGTAAACGATCATTGTGGTTAGGCTGCCGGCGGTTCGCAGCGGCGCGGTCCATGTGTAAGCGCTGTACAGGCCCCAGATGGCCAGCCATGACGCTGCCAGGCTGAGCCCGACGGCTAGGTCCCGTCGCGCGACGGTGGCCGGCTCGCCGCCCGCCCGGCGTCTGCGTGCCCACGCCGCGATGATCCAGGCGACCGCCGCGAGCCCGAGCGCGTACATCGGCATGCTCCAGATCAGGTCCCTGGGCATGGTGGTCAAGTTCGGGATGATCGCGCTGAGGCTGAACTGGATCTCGCCGGGGCGGTATCCGGACTTCAGCGGGCCACCATAGACCAGGGTGTCGAACAGTCCGACGCCGGCGCAGAACACGACGACCGAGCCCAGCCACCACGCCAGCGCCGAGAGCGGCAGCTTCGCCGCGGGCAGCCGCCAGGCGACGAGCACTGCGACGACCGCGCAAGCCAGCACGACGATGTCGGTGTACCTGGTGAAGGTGGCTGCCTCCAGCGCGACGAACCCTGCCAGGCCGGCCCAGGTACGCCGCCTGGTACTCGCCTCCACGGCCAGCAGGGCCCAGAGCAAGGCGCCGGTGCCTGCCGCGATCAGGGAGGCGTCGATGAACGTCGGCATGTAGTCGCGCCAGGCGAACATCATCGCCGTGCCCGATGAGCAGTACAGGCCCACGGCGGCCGCGCCGCCGAAGCGGCCAAGCCAGCGCCTGGCGCCGAAGAACAGCCCGACGCAAGCCAGGGCGCCGTAGAACAGCGGCGCGAGCCGGATGATGCCCAGCGCCTGGAACGCCACCGCCAGGAAGGGATATCCGGGATCCTTCTCGCTGATCCAGCGCCCGTCGGCGAGCTGCACCCACTGCGGGAT
>JASHXW010000073.1 GCA_030043395.1 Streptosporangiaceae bacterium | reverse complement strand
GATAGTCCCGCCCAGCCCGCCGACGAATGCCTGGAACCCGAGGGCGACCATGAGCGCGCCGATCAGCCCGCCAATGAAGCTTGGCCTGCGCCGGACGGTGGTGGCATTGGAATAGCTCGACCGTGAGGTGCGCCGGCCACCGCCGATGCTCCGGGTGATGGTCCGCAGCATCAGCAGCACGAAGATGACGATGGTGGCGATCAGCAGGTACTCACTCCACGGCGGAACTCCCTTGACGCCCTTGAAGCTGGTCCCGGTGAGCGTCGCCTGGGTGAAATTGGCACCGGCCAGATTCGCGCCATGCAACTTCACGTGGCTCAGGATCGCCTGGGTGAAGTCGACGCCACTGAGGTTCGCGCCGGTGAAGTTGGCGCCGTTCAGCACGGCCTGGCCGAGGCCGGCCCCAGATAGGTTCGCGCCAGCGAAGTTCGCGCCGGGGCCAGTGACCTGGATCAGGGTCGCATTCGCCAGGTTGGCACCGGAGAGGTTGGCGTTGTTGAGCGTGGCCTGGGTCAGGTTGGCGTACTGCAGCTTCGCGCCATGCAGGTCGGCGCCGTTCATGGTCGCCTGGCCGAGCTGCGCGTGCTGAAGGTCGGCATTAGTCAGGACGGCGTTCGTGAAGTTGACCTGGACCAGGCTCAGGCCGCTCAGGTTCGCCCCGGCGAGGTTGGCGCAGCGGAAGCCGTTGGTGCGACCCTGGACCATTGCGCTGGTGATCTGCTTGCCGGCCAGCTTGGCGCCAGAACCGGGGGTGCAGCCCGTTCCGGCCGTTGCAGCTCCGGCCGCGACGGCAACTGAAGCGCTGCCTGCCACGACGAACAGGCCAATAGTCGCGGACGCGATCAGGCGCGTCACCGCAGTGCTGGGCTTGGCATTCAAAGCCAATCAACCCCCTCCAGGTAGGCAACGCAACGCTAACTTGCGCGTTAGTGCGGGTCACCAGGATTCGAGTCTCGCTGCGGTATTCGATTCGTCTCACTCCACGTATCGCAGCTGAAACGGGTCAGAGCACATATCCGTCCTGGAGCACCGGCATGCGGCCGGTCGCTAGCATGAGAGCCGTGCCTGGTCGCCCCGATCACTCGAACGGCAAGCGACCCAAGCTGCG
The DNA here is from genome assembly GCA_030043395.1 of Streptosporangiaceae bacterium. The sequence goes on along the minus strand of JASHXW010000073.1, from coordinate 2,059 downwards.
CGAGCCGTGGGCGCCGGACGTTCCGGCCGAACTGACGGCCGCCGTGCTCCCCGGCGATGACCTGAAGGCCGGAGCCGTCCTGGTATGCCTGGCTTTCGACGAGGTCGACATGTCTGGCCGCGAGGCCGCCGGAGCCGAAATAGATCAGTGCCGGTACCGCGACGTGAACCTGAGCCAGTGCAGGCTGACTCGCGCGCTGGTCCGCGATGCGCTCTTCGAACGCTGCGACCTGGCGAACCTGCGGGCACGCGACAGCTCGCTGAGCCGGGCGAGCGTCGCGGCGTGCAGGATGACTGGCCTGACCTGGCTGGACGGCGGCTTGCGCGACGTCACGTTCAGCAACTGCCGCATGGACATGGTCTCCTTGCGGCAGAGCACGCTGAAGGACGTCGTCTTCAGGAGCTGCCGGCTGAGTCAGGCTGACTTCGGGGACGCTGACCTGCGCAGCGCCAGGTTCGAGGACTGTGACCTCACCGGGGCGCAGTTTTCCGGCGCGCAGATGACCGGCGCGAGGCTGACGCGCTGCGACCTGACCGGAATCAGCGGCGTCACCAGCCTGCGCGGAGCGACCATCAGCAGCGCCGACGCGATGGGCCTGGCATTCATCCTCGCGAGCGCGCTGGGCATCGTGATCGAAGACGATTAGCCCGCGCGGCGGGAAGGCATCAGATCCGCTCGATGATGGTCGCCGTGGCCATCGCGCCGCCTGCGCACATCGAGATCAGCGCCGTGCTGGCATCACGTCGCTCGAGTTCGTGCAGGGCAGTGGTGAGCAGCCTGGATCCGGTGCTGCCGACCGGGTGGCCGAGCGCGATCGCGCCGCCGTTGACGTTGACCCGGTCAGGATCAGGCCCGTGCACCGTCATCCAGGACAGGACGACCGAGGCGAACGCCTCGTTGACCTCGAAGATGTCGAGGTCGCTGATCGACATGCGGGCGCGCCGAAGCACGCGGTCCGTCGCGGCCACCGGGCCGTCGAGGTGGTAGTAGGGCTCGTCGCCGATCAGGCACTGGGCGAGGATCCTGGCGCGCGGCCGCAGCCCGAGTTCCGTCGCGCGGTTCTCTTCGACGAGCAGCAGCGCCGCGGCGCCGTCAGAGATCTGCGACGACGTTCCCGCGGTGTGCAGGCCGCCCTCCAGGACCGGCTTGAGCGCGGCCAGGCCCTCGATTGTCGTCTCGCGCAGGCCCTGGTCCCGGTCGACTGTCGCCGTCTCGCCGGTCGGCTTCCGGTCCGCGTCCAGGACCGGGGCCTTGACCGGCACGACCTCCCGGTCGAAGTGCCCGGCCGACCATGCTTGCGCCGCCTTGCGCTGCGAGGCCAGGCCGAACTCATCCAGGTCGGACCTGGTGATGCCGCGCCGCCCGGCGATCCGCTCGGCCGCCTCGAACTGGTTCGGCATGTCGATGGCCCATGACGCCGGGCGCGGGCTGGAGCCGCCTGCCATCGCCGCCGTGCCCAGCGGGACCCGGCTCATCGCCTCCACGCCGCACGCGATGCCGACGTCGATGGCGTCGGCGGCGATCAGCCCGGCGATCAGGTGCGCCGCCTGCTGCGCCGACCCGCACTGGGCATCCAGCGTCAGGCAGCCCGTCCGCTGCGCGAGCCCGGCGTGCAGCCAGGCCGTGCGAGTGACGTTGTTCGACTGCTCGCCGGCCTGCGTCACGCAGCCGCCGGCGATCTGCTCGACGATGGCTGAGTCGACGCCAGCCCGCTCGACCAGGGCAGCCTGGGCCGCCCCGAGAATCTCGGCGGCGTGCATGCCGGACAGCAAGCCGCCTCGCTTTCCGATCGGGGTACGTACAGCCTCGACGATGACGGCCCTGCCCACTGCGCCTCCCGCATCCGCTGAACGTGGTCGCCCGGCTGGCAGCCCGAACGGCAGTTCCGCCATGACGCCCGCTTCACATACTAGAACGTGTTCTTGTTTTCGGCCCAGAGAGGGTTCACCTCGCACGGCCGGCCGTGATTCAATCAACTAGAACTCGTTGCAGTCCGAAAGGCTGCGGTGGGACAGGGCCGTGGTCGGGCTTTGCTGCAGTCGGGCAACCCCAGTCGGGA
>JASHXW010000072.1 GCA_030043395.1 Streptosporangiaceae bacterium | reverse complement strand
CAGCGGGGCGGCCGAGCGCAGCGTGGACACGTAGTCGTAGCTGTTCGCGATGTCCCCCGTCACTGCGTACCGGACCCCGCTAACCCGCCCGAGCGTCTGCGGCAAGATCCGGCCGCGCAGCGTGATCAGCGCGTCTGTCGCCATCGAGTCGGCACGAGACTCAGCGGTTTGCGTGGCCGCGGCCGCGCCGGCCAGCGGCACCGAGATCAGCAACCCACGTCCCTGGCCCACCGGCAGCACCGTGACCGGCCCGTGAATGGGCCCGCCGGACCTGGCCACAGCCTGCAGCTCCGCGATGGCGTGGTTTAGCCGCGGCGTCCCGACCGCAGGGCCCTCCACGACCACCTGGGCCGGGGCGGGTCCGCCAGGGAAGTCGCGCTGGATCATGTCAAGGGTCTGGACCACCGGCAGGTTGGTTGGCAGGTTGACCGCCGGGCTGCCGAGCCGCATCCCGAGCGCCGGCGCCGCCAGCGCGGCCAGCGCGGCAATCGCGATCCCGCCCCAGATCAGCGGGCGGCGCACCACCCTGGCGACCAGGGCACCCCAGATCCGGGACCGGCTGGCGTGGGTCCTGCCGTTGCCCAGGAACGGGATGCGGCCCCGGTCAGCCCAGGTGCCAAGGAGCGACAGCAGCGCAGGCAGGGCGGTCAGCGAGCCCGCGACGGCAACTCCGACGACCACGATCGTCCCGATGGCGAAGCCGGTGAACATGCTGACCCCGGTGAACAGCAGCCCTGCCATCGACACCATCACGGTGAGCCCGGAGACCACGATCGCCTTGCCTGAAGTCGCGGCGGCGGTGCGCAGGGCAGCGTAGAACGACGCTCCGGCGGCCCGTTCCTCGCGCTCGCGGCGCAGGTAGAACAGCGAGTAGTCGATCCCCACCGCCATCCCGATGATCAGGACCACCTCGGAGGTGCCCTGGCCGATCGGCAGCCACTGGCTCGGGATAGCCAGCAGCGAGATCGTGGCGATGACCGCGGTGCCAGCCAGGATCAGCGGGATGCTCGCCGCGATCAGCGCGCCGAAGACCAGCAGGAGCAGCACCAGCGTGAGCGGGATCGATGTCAGCTCGGCTTGGTGGAAGTCCTGGCCGAGCATCGCGTTGGCCGCGCGGTCCACGCTCGCGTCACCGGCCTCGGCGACGATCAGGCTCGGGTACCTGGCCTGAACGGCGGCGACCGCGTGCAATGCCCGAAGGACCGTCGAATCAGCGCTCGCGTTTGGTCCAGCGACGCGGAACGTGATCAGGACACCGCCACCGCCCGGGGACACCAGGGACCTGCCGTTCCGGCCGAATGGCGAGTGAATGTCCGTCGCGGTGGTGGGCAGTGCCCGCAGCGCGGTGACGACGCTGCGCGCCGCAAGGCGCATGCTCGGGTCAGCCGCGAAGGTTTGCTCAGGCCCGGGGGCGCGAGACTGGATCAGGACGCTTTCGGACGGCGGCGTGATGACGTGCAGGCCAGTGAGCATCCGCTCGGCCACGCCGGACGGACCCGGATCATACTGCGGCTGGCTCTGGGTACCGTACAAGTGCCCGGCCAGCAGCGCCCCGCCGACCATGGCAAGCCAGCCAGCTAGGGCTATGAACTTGTGCCGCGCACTCCAGCACGCGATGCGCTCGACGACCGGACGGCGCCGGTTAATCTCCACTCGCTGAACCTTCCGGACGTCGTATACACGATGAGCGAAGGTATGCGATGGAAAGTTCCCCATGCCGACCGGATGCGGTAGATGTGTCCAAAGAGCGATACGGTTCTTACCTCCTGTCCGCGACGAGAGGGAGGGCATGGGCGAGCTGATCGTTGTCCGGCACGGAGAAACCCAGTGGAGCCGCACCTGGCGGCATACCGGCAGGACCGACTTGCCGCTGACGGCGAAGGGCGAGGCTGCCGCGGCAGCTCTGGCTGGCCCGCTGGCCGGCAGGCACATCGTGGCGTCGTTCTCGAGTCCAGCGCAGCGAGCCAGGCGCACGGCCGAGCTGGCGGGCATGACGAAGCCGACGATCGACCCGAACCTATGGGAATGGGATTACGGCGGCTATGAGGGCAAGACGACGGCCGAGATCAGGGTCGAGCGCCCCGGCTGGTACCTGTGGCGCGACGGCGTCGTGCCTGGCGATCCAGAGCATCCTGGCGAAACGCTCGAGCAGGTCGGCCACAGGGCCGACGCGGTCCTGAACCGGGTGCGCCCGCTGCTCTCCGACGGAGACGTTGCGCTCTTCTCGCACGGTCACCTGCTGCGCGTACTGACCGCGCGCTGGCTGGGCCTGCCGCCGGCCGACGGACGGCTTTTCCAGCTGGCCACCGGTACCATCAGCGCCCTGGGCACCGAGCATGCGGAGCCGGTGATCTCCAGCCTGAACGTGCCGCCCAGCTAGCGCGCTGCCGGGTTGGCGACCCACGCGAGCATCAGCGGCTCACCAGTTCGCGCATCCCTGAGCATGAGCAAGTACGGCCGGTCGAAGTCCACCTTGACCTCTAGCGCGCTCGTTGCGATGCCTGTTGCCGTCGCCGCGCTCGCGACCGTGCCCTTCTCCGCTACGTCCAGCGTGGCCGCGTGCTGCACGAAGCCGATGCAGCAGGCTTGCGGCCCGATACCGGAGAAGTCCGCCGAATCGCTGAAGGCGATTCCCATGCCGAGCTTGGACAGCACCTGCTCCAGCGACTCGCTTGCCGACAGGTTCACCTTGGGCAGGCTGATGCCCATCGACTGCTTGGTGCTCGCCAGCTGTGTCGTGATCGCCCGCATGGCGGACATCGCGGGCACCTGACAGCCGGCCCGCCCAGCTGGGGGCAACATCGCGAGCATGCTCAGCGCTCCGCCCTTGTACGGGAGGGACGCGACAGTCCAGCCGTCGGCACTGGCTACCGGGTAGCTGTTGCCCGTCATGTACTTGGCGGTGACGCTGCGGCTGCCGGTGCTGAACGTGCCGGACGCGGTGAGCGCGGCATTGAACGGCTGCTTCCACCTGGCGTCCAGGTACAGCGCATCGGTCAGCACCCAGCCGGTCTGGTTCAGCGTGCCCCGTGGCAGCAGGTGCCTGATGTGGCCGCGGGTTTGCCGTGCGATCGCGGCATTGATCCTCGCGCGAGCCAGGTTTGGATTGGTCAGCAGCGGCAGGCGGGTCAGGCTGGCCTGCTCGGCCGACTTCAGCGCGGCGACGAAGGACGGATTGGTGCGCAGCGAAGGGTCGGCCCAGATCCGGTTGCTGCTGGTGAACGTCACGCCAGGACGGTTCAGCGTGCGAAGCAGCGCTGCCCGGTCGGCCAGCCCCTGGGTGAGGGTGCTGCCCGTCGCAGGCAGGTGCAGCACCCGCGCCATCGCCGCGGCGGTGGATCCGCGCGCCCCCAGGTAGGCCATTTCGAGCCCAGTCGCCAGGCTGAACGGGGAGATTACCTCGTTGCTGCCGGCCTGACTCGTGCACAACGCGGACAGCACGTTCAAACCGAAGGCAGTATCTGCGGCGCCGTAGGCGCGCAAGGTAGTCAGCTGGCCGACGGCCAGCGCCCGGGCCGGGCTGCGATGCGGGGACGGCTTGGGCCCGGCGGCCGCGCATCCCGCGATGGCGAGCGCGCAGGCGGTGACCGCGGTGAGGGCGGTAACACGGCGCATGGTGTTCATGCGCCATTGGACGCGGCAATGGCCACCCGGGTTCCCCGGGAAGGACGACCCGGTCAGGATCGCGCCAAGGCGTGCCGATCCGGTCAGGCGGCCCGAACCACCGGCATGCCAAGCAGCTGGCGCGGGATCCTCGTGGTCGCCTGGTGCATGGCGACCAGCGCCATCGTGGTGCTCAGGTCGGTCACCGGGCTGCCGACGGCTCCATACTTGCGCCTGGCCCACCGCGGCAGGCTGGAGAAGGCCAGCGTGTTCAGCGGCGGAATCACGAGCTTCAGGCCGGTGAACGGCCAGGGGATGTCGGGGAAATAGGACCGCACCAGCGCCTGCCGCGCCTCGGCGCAAGCGTAGACACGCGGCCTCATCTCCTCGTAGTAGGCGTCAAGCTCGGCCAGGCTGCCGGGAACCTGGTCCTGATCGAGCCCGACCAGCGCGGCGCTGCGGCGCTGCTCGCTGACGAACTGATCGAGGTCCGCCCGCGAAACGCCCATCCCGCACCGGCTGGCGACGTTGACGTACGAGGCGATCTCGCCGCAGTGCACCCAGGTCAGCAGCTCGGGCTCGTCCAGCCTGATCACCGAGCCATCGGTGTCGACGCCGGTGAGCGAGGCGTGGATCTTGCGTACGCGGCGCCCGGCGCGCTCGGCCTCCTCGGTGCTGCCGTACGTCCGCAGCCGCACGAACTCCAGGGTCCGCTCGAAACGCCCCCAAGCCTCGCCCGGGCGGGCGAAGGCGGTGTTCTGCCAGGTAGCGCGCATCGTCCGGGGGTGCAGCGCCTGCAGGTACATGGCACGCAGGCCGCCGACCCACATCACCGGCTCGCCCAGGATCCGCCAGGTGACTGAGTCAGGACCGTACAGGCCGTCGTCCCGCGTCTCGCTGCGCGCCGAGGTCACTGGCATGTGCGCCTCCGCTCGCGGACGCAACCGGGCTAGTGCGGCCTGGTCTCCTGTTCAAGCCAGTCTAGGTAGCCGGCCGACCCGGCGACGATAGGCGTGGCAATGATCTCGGGCTCGTCGTAACTGTGCCGCTCGATCAGGAAGTCCGCGAGCTCCTCATACTTGTCGGCGGGCAGCCTGAGCATGATCAGCCACTCTTCGGCTCGCTCGATGCCGTCTTCCCACCAGAAGGTGCTGGCGATGGGTCCGGCTACCTGGGCGCATGCGGCCAGCCTTGCCTGCACTGCGGCGTGGGCGAGCTCGACCGCTTCCGCGCGGGAGTCCGTCGTCGTCTGGACCTGCAGGAATCGCGGCTCGCCACCGGCATCATCGCTCACGCGCGGCATAGCACCAGATGGTACGCCCGCTCGGCGGTAGCCTTTTGCATTCCTGCCAGCGAGGAGGCCCTGCGTGGATCGTCCGTTGTGTCTGATTGTCAATCCGACGGCCGGCAATGGCCGCGCGCGGGCGCTGCTGCCGGAGGCGACCTCGTTGCTCACCCAGGCCGGTGCTGATCACCGGGTAACCGAGTCGGCGAGCCTCGAGCATGCCAAGGAGCTCGCTGTGCAGGCGGCAGAACGTGACGAGGTCATCGTCGCCGTCGGCGGTGACGGGATGGCAGGGGCGCTCGCAGCCGTCGCAGCCACCGAAGGCGCGAGCTACGGCCTGATCCCGGCCGGGCGAGGCAACGACCTGGCCCGGGCGCTCGGCATCCCGGCGCAGGCTGCCGCTGCCGCGAAGGTGCTCAGCAGCGGCACGGTACGGCGCATCGACCTCATCGGCGCCAGCGCGCCGGACCATGCCGAGGTCGTCGTGGCCGGCAGCGTCTATGCCGGGATACCTGCAGTCGCAGGCGAGATCGCCAACAGCACCAAGTGGCCGCCTGGCCCGCTGCATTACACGGTCGCCGCGCTGCGAGCGCTGGCCCGATGGCAGCCAGTCACCTTCACGGTGCGCGACGCCGCCGATGATGCGGGAGAGAACTTCGACGGTTACGCGGTCGTGATCGCGAACTCGCCGAACTTCGGGGCGGGCATGCGCGTCGCCCCTCCCGCCGAGCTCGACGACGGCGAGCTCGACCTGGTCCTGATGCGCGCTGCGCCCAAGCTCGCGTTCGTGCGCGCGCTGCAGAAGATCAAGGACGGCTCGCACGTCACGCTGCCGCAGATCACGCTGCGGCGCGGGTCGGATGTCACGATCACGATGAGCCGGGATATGCCCGCAGGCGCCGACGGCGAGCTCCTGCCCTGCGCGGCGCCGCTCAGGGCGGGAACGCCGATGCGGGTTCGGGTGATTCCTGCCGCGCTCAGCGTGCTCGCGCCAGCTCAGCCGTAGTAGCCGGACGAGCTGGACGACGAGCTGGGCTTCGGTGCCGCCGCGGGCTTGCTGCCCGACGGCGTCATGGCGTACCACAGGCCGCCCGAGAGATTCAGGCCGTTGCCGTTCGTCTGGCCAGGCGCTGAGTCACCCGTGTAGGTGTAAAGCGGGTGCCCGTCGTAGGTCGCCTGGATCGAGCCGTCTGACCTGGTGATCGTCCCGAACTTGCCAGGCAGTGAGACCCCGGACGCCGCCTTCACCGGCCCCTTGACCGGTGGCCAGTACGACGCGCACGAGCCGTTGCAGTTGGACTTCGTCGGCGTGTCCTTGGCGAACCAGTAGATCGTGAGCCCCTTGCTAGTCGTCAGCACCGTGCCGATCTTCGTGCTGGCGGTCTTGATGCCGCTACCGGAGGTGGCCGCCGGGCTCCCTGTATGCGTCGCCGGCGTGGTCGTGCTACCCGAGCCCGGGCT
>JASHXW010000071.1 GCA_030043395.1 Streptosporangiaceae bacterium | reverse complement strand
TCCCGTTGCGCCGTCCCCGCGTACCGGGAGTCCGTGGCCAGGACGGCAGCGCCGTCGGCCGGGAGCAGCAGCGCCGCGTTCGAGCTGACCAGACCGGTCAGGTAGCGGACGTTGACCGGGCTGGAGATCAGCGCGGCTTGCGCGCCCAAGCTGGCGATCACGCGTTGCGCCCGCGCTCGCCTGACGTCGTGGGTGTGAGGCATAGAGGGAACTGTACGGGTTCGCGTAGTCAGTCCGCAGGTGCGGCCTGGGCGCCCCTGGCTTGCGCGGGCTTGGGCAGGACCGGCGGCGTCAGGAAGCTCGGCTGGCCGTCCAGGTCCAGCGCGTCCAGCGGGGCGATCGCCTCGGTATCCCTCCTGGTCAGCGGTGGCAGGTTCCACTTCTGCTCGATCAGCTTCAGGACCGACGTGTGGTCGTATACCTGCTCGGTGACGAAGCCCGGCCTGGCGTACGGGGAGACGATCACGGCCGGAACACGGAAGCCGAGCCGGTCATAGGTCGTCGGGCCGGCGTCAGCTTCGGCGACCCGCCGTCCGATGGCCGTTCCGCGCAGCATGCGGAGTATCCGGAAGCGCTCGAACGAGCCCGTGCCGGGCACGTCGTCTGGTGGCGGCGCTGCGGGCGGCGGCACGTGGTCGTAGTAACCGCCGTGCTCGTCGTAGAGCCAGATCAGCAGCGTGTGGGGCCAGCCGGGTCCGGTCATGACGGCATTGATGACTCCTGCGGCGAACGCCTCGCCAGCCTGGATGTCCTGCGGGTTCTCCTCCGAGCAGTACTTGAAGTCGGGGTCCACGATGCTGACGGCCGGCAGCTGGCCAAGCTGGGCGGCCTCCCTGAAGGCATCCATCGAGCGCAGGTGGTTGACCGAGCGCAGGAATCCGAGCGGATACAGGTCGGAGGTGACCTGGAGCTTGCCAAGCAGAGCTGGAGCCGTCGCCGGTATCAGCGCCGCTACGAACCCGCCGAGTAGCCGCAGCCAGTTCAGGACGCCCGCGTGCGACAAGCGCCGCCAGGAGATCCGCGGAAGCGACAGCATGTGGTAATTCGCCCAGCTGATGTCGTACGCGCTCAGCAGGTCGAAGATGGTGCCGGCGGGCGGGTAGTCGATCATTCCGAACGGCAAGTCGTCGATGAGCCCATGCGCGGTTCCGGCGATCATGAATCGCCGGTTCGGGAACGTCGGACCAAGGCAGGAGCAGAACCAGCGGGTCGCGAGCGGGAACGTCGCGGCGAGCCCGTAGTAGAACGGCAGGTCATCCGCGGTCCAGTAACCCATGCCCGCCTTGACGTCCTCACCCGGAAGTACGACCTCGAGGCTCTGGACGATGGGCTCAAGGCTCGTGACGAACCCGTCACACTCGCCGTGGTTCCACTGGGCATGGCTTGCCGCCCAGCTCTGGCTGGGGACGTGCTTCACCTGGACCGTGGTCGGGAAGTGCTGCAGGCGGACGACCTGGCCGTCGCTGCCAGCGTTCGTCGCAGCCGGCCTGCCATCCTGGCCGAGTTCGAGCCCGTCGCCGCGATCACTCAGCAAGCCGAGGTAATTGTCGTAGGAATGGTTCTCCATCATCAAGATCACGATGTGCTTTATCTGCGGCAGGCCTTCGCTGCCGGCCGGCTCGTCTGGGCGCGGGCGGTTTTGCAGGTCCGGGCCGCGCTTGCGCAGCCGCCGCTGGGCAGCCGATATCTCAGCGCGCTTCAGCATGGGCCAAGAATGCCAGATACTCGCAAACCGGGCTGTTGCCGCAGGCCGGAAGCGAGCTATTCCTCTGGGTCGTCGCCGAGCAGCACGCCGCCGCCGCGGCTCCAGGTCAGGTACCGCCAGGAGAGATTGACCAGCGCGGAGATCCGGTTCCGGTTTCCCAGCAGGAAGAACAGGTGCAGCCCCAGCCAGGCGAGCCAGGCGAGGGTGCCTCGCATCCGGATCCGGCTTGGCAGCTCCACCACGGCCGAGCGGTGACCGATGGTGGCCATGATGCCCTTGTCCTTGTAGCGGAATGGCTCCGTCGGCTGCCCGTTCTCCAGACGGCTGATCTGCCTGGCGATATGGCGGCCGTGCTGGATGGCGGGCTGCGCGAGCTGTGGCAGCGGCTGGCCATCGATCAGCGCGATGTCGCCGGCCACGAAGATCCGGTCCTGGCCGGCTGCCCGCAGGTCCGGCCCGGTCATGACGCGACCGCCGTGGCCGGTGTTCAGGCCGAGCTTGGCGATCCACTCAGGCGCGGTCACCCCAGCCGCCCAGACCGTGATGTCGCTGGCCATCTCCTTGCCGCCGTCCTGAGCCTGCCCTCCGTCGGCGACGACCACCTGGTGCGGCTCGACCTGCTTGATCTCGGTGTCGAGCACCACCTCGACGCCGCGGTCGACCAGTTCCTTACGCGCGTACTCGCGCAGGCTCGCGCGGAACGGCGCAAGCAATGCCGGCCCGAGTTCTATCAGCCTGATGTGGAACCGCTCGAGGTCGACGTCGGGGAACGACGTGGGAAGCGCGATGTTGCGCAGCTCGGCCAGGGTTCCGGCGACCTCTACTCCCGTGGCGCCGCCGCCGATGATCGTGACTGCGAGATCCCTGGTGTCACCGGGTACGCTGCGGCTCTCCAGCGCAGCCAGCAGGCGGTTGCGCAGCTCCTCAGCGTCGCGCCTGGTATACAGGCCCACCGAGTGCTCGGCCGCGCCCGGCACTCCGTAGAACGCGGCAGACACGCCAGTCGCCAGGATCAAGTAGTCGTACTCGATGGCCGCTTCGTCCTCGAGCAGCACCCGGCGAGCTTGCAGGTCAATCCCCGTTATCTCGCCTTTGCGGAAGTGCGCGTTGTACTTGTGCACCGCCGTCCACGCGGGGTAGGCCACGTCAGATGAGGTCAGGCCCGCTGTCGCCACCTGGTAGAGCAGCGGCTGGAACATGCCGTAGGAGTTGCGGTCGACGAGGGTGACGGTGACCGGTCCGGCACCGAGTCCGCGCCGCCACCGGCGCCTGCTCATCGCGACCAGCGCAGCCAGCCCGGCGAAGCCAGCCCCCGCAACCACGATCCGCGAACCGCCCGCCCGCTGGGCCGAAGCGGCATCCCTGGCAATTCGGGCGCTCTCCGGCTGCTCGCCAGAGTCATTGACCGTTGCGCCCTGGCCAGGGGACATGCCTCAATTCTACCCGGGCGCTAGCCTGCGAGGCATAACCGCATGACTCCCGGCGCTGCATGTGGAGGCACGACAATGGCGAGCACACGGACGCTGGTGCCGCTGATCTACCGGGCCGACTGGACGCAGTGGTCGGTCAGCGCGGAGGTCCACTCGCGGCGAAGCCAGCCATTCGGCAGGCCGTACTGGGCGCGCACGAGCTACCGGCTGCTGATCGCGCCCGGCGGCCGCTACCGGGTCGAGCCGATCAGCATGCCTGGTCATCCACGCAAGCCCGAGGACGAGCAGCCCTCGCTGATCGTCTGTGACGGGCGGAACTGCTGGGTGGTCCGGGGTCAGGAGGGCGACGCTGGCCCCGCCGATGCGAGCCGTACGCCGATGGACGATGTCATCCGCCCGCGGTGGCTGCTTCCCCGGGTCCGGCTGAGCACGCCGGACCTAGCGGACTTCGGCGGGCGCGCCGCTTACCATGCACGCGGCGAGCCGCGCCAGCCCCGCGGGACGGGCGCCAATGATCGGTGGTCACGGTCCGCGGTAGACCTGCACATTGATGCCGAGCTTGGCATGCTGCTTCGGCTCGAGAGCTGGCGCGAAGGGCTGCGTGCCGAAGCCATCGAACTGAGGGACGTCACCATCGACCCAGCGGCCGGCCGCGATCCGGCCAGCTTCCAGCCGCCAGCCGAAATCGAGATCGACGAAGAGTCCAGCGTGCAGCCATATTTCGGCCACTTCGGCTTCGGGCCGCAAGAGCGGTCGTTCAGGCGGCCGAACGACTCAAAGCCCCCGCGCGCCGGCGACCTAGCAGTGGCCATGGCGGTTGGCGCGGTCCGCATGGCCGCTCGCCGCCCACTGAGCACTGAGCCACGCGACATGGTAGATGACGAGCCCGAGATGCCGCCCGCCGACCCGGAGCCGGATCAGCGCGCGCCGGTGTCTGACGAGGTAGTGAACTTGATCGCGCAGGCCGGAGCGGCGCCAGTCAGCGTGACCGCCGACGTGCACCGGTGGGTAGATGGCGATGTCGCTCGGCATGGACCACCCCCGTTCCCAGGAGCCGGAGCCCTGCCGGGCTTCTACGGTCCCAGCGCGATCTGGAGTCAGTTGCGCGCCCCGCATTCACTTGCCCGGCTGCAGGTGGTGATGCCCGGGAGGCGTTACCGGATCGACTACCTGGTGGACGAGCGATCGAGCCTGCCGCTGGCAATTGCTTGTAACGGCGACGAGGTGCGCCGCCAGTATCACGACCGCGTGACAGTCGGCCCGGCCGAACCGCTTCCACCGGAATTCGCCTACCTGCTCGACCCTGCATGGCTACTTTCAAGCTGTCGCCTGTCTTTGGGCGGCCGGGCCGTCAGCAGCGCCCGGCCGGTGTTCCGGGTCATCGCCGAGCCCGAGCCAGACCAGCAGCGCGACGAAGCTGACTCGAGCCTTGTCATCAGCGCGCTGCTCGATGCTGAGCTCGGATTCATTCATCGCCTGACTTCATGCGTCAATGGCGCGCCCGCCGTCCAGGTCGAGCTGCGCAATGTTCTTATCGCGCCCGAGGACGGAGTCCGAGACTTCAGCGTTGACGCCGGGCCAGGAGTTCCCGTCACCAGCATGGTCGCAGCGTCGACTCACAACCTCGGGCTACCGGGACCCGTCGTGACCGCCAGCGAGGCTGTCGCATCCGTCATCAACGGCGCGCAGGCGGCCGCCGGCTGGCTGGCAGCGCAGATTGGCCGGGTCAGGGACAACCAAGACGAGTACTGAGCGCCGCTGAGTCACTTACCCCCGGTTGATGCTCATTTTTTGCCCGATTCACGAACTTTGCGGCACCAGAATCGGGGGCAACTCAAGTTGACACCTCTTCGAACTGCTTCGAACCGCTAATGAGGGCGGGACTAGAAGGGTATTACGGGCGATACATAGCTAAGTGCACCATGCTCGAGCGCCGACCCGAGCGCGCCATGACGGTTAGGCGGCCATCTCCTTGATCTGCTCGATCAGCGCCACCCGCTCGGCGTGCGTGGAAGCCAGCGGCATCACGTTGAGCGTGGTGACGCCGGCCTCCCGGTACGCCGCGATCCGCTCGGCGACGTGCGACTTGGAGCCGATCAGGGAGATCCCCTCAAGCAGGGACCGCGGGACCAGCGCTGCCGCCTCGTCCTTGCGGCCTGCCAGGTAGGCGTCCTGGATCGCGATGGCCTCGTCCGGGTAGCCGTAGTCGGTCGCCAGCTTGGTGTAGAAGTTCTGGCCGCGGGCGCCCATCCCGCCGATGTACAGCGCCATGACCGGGCGGCCGAGGTCGACCAGGTCGCCCACGTCATCGCCGATTGCCAGGGTCGCCTGGGCGATGACGTCCAGGGCCGGCAGGGACGGGTCGCGCTTGGCCAGGCCAGCCGCCAGCGCGTCGCCCCAGATCGTGGGCGCCTTCTCCGGGAAGTAGAAGATCGGCTGCCAGCCTTCGGCGATCTCCGCGGCCATCTGCGTGTTCTTCGGCCCAACCGCGGCCAGGATGATCGGGATCCGGTCCCTGACCGGGTGGTTGATCAGCTTGAGCGCCTTGCCGAGTCCGGTCCCCTGCCCTTCGGGCAGCGGGATCTTATAGTACTTGCCGTCGTAGACGAGCCGTTCCCGGCGCCATACTGCCCGGCAGATCTCGACCGTTTCCTTGGTCCGGCCGATGGGCGCGTCGTACGGCACCCCGTGCCATCCCTCGATCACTTGCGGCCCGGAGACTCCGATTCCGAGATTGAACCTGCCGCCAGAGACGTAGTCGATACCCGCGGCCGTCATCGCGACCAGCGTGGGAGTCCTCGAGTACAGCTGCATGATCCCGGACGCAAGCTGCAGCCGCTCGGTCTTGGCCGCCACGTAACCGAGCTGGCTGACCGCGTCGTAGCTGTATGCCTCCGGCACGAAGACGATGTCCAGGCCCGCCTTCTCGTAGTCAGCTAGCTCGACGACCGTCTCGGCGAAGCCGCCGGAGTAGTTCAGTGACATCCCGATGCGCAATGCAGGCTCCTCTAAGCGGCGAGTCCGGGCAAGGGCATGGTAACCGGGCGACGGTTACCGGTCATCAGCCAGCAGGTACGCGACGGCCCGCAGCGCCAGCTGATACGACATCACGCCGAATCCGGCCACGGTCCCGTCGGCGACGCCGGCCACGACGGAGGTGTGCCGGAAGACCTCCCGGGCGGCCGGGTTGGACAGGTGCACCTCGACCAGTGGCGCCGTTCGCATCGCCAGCGCATCGCGCAGCGCGTAGGAGTAGTGGGTGAACGCCGCCGGATTCAGCACGACGGGCATTCGCATGTCGGCAGCTTCATGAACCCAGAGGAGTAGTTCTGCCTCGTCGTTTGTCTGCCGGAAGTCGGCGGCCAGGCCTAGCTCGGCAGCCGTCGCGGCGCATGCCTTCTCGATGTCGGCCAATGTGGCCGTGCCGTAGATCTCCGGCTCGCGCGATCCCAGCCTGGAGAGGTTCGGCCCGTTGAGAACCAGCACGGTCCGCATGTCAGACCTCCCGGAATGCCTGCTCGAGCAAGTCCTCTGGCGGATTCGCCAGGATTCCCGGCCTGGCCAGCCCGTCGAGAACGACCAGCCGCAGCCGGTCCCCGCGCGTCTTCTTGTCGACCGCCATCGTCTGCCTGAGCGCGGGCCATGCTGCGCCGGAGTACGAAACAGGCAGCCCGACGGCGGCGAGGATCTCGCCGTGCCGCCTGGCCGTCGGCTCGTCGAGCCGCCCGGAGAGCCGGCCTACTGCCGCCGCGAACATCATCCCGACTGCGACAGCCTCGCCGTGCGGGATCATGTAATCCTCGGCTACCTCGACCGCGTGCCCGAGCGTGTGGCCGTAATTGAGCATCTCCCGCTGGCCAGCCTCCCGTAGGTCGGCGCCCACGACAGCGGCCTTCATCCGGACCGCCCGCTCGACCAGCTCGCGCTCATACGGCCCGCCAGGTGCGCGGGCACCCTGCGGGTCCTTCTCGATCAGCTCGAGTATCGCCGGATCGGCAATGAAGCCTGCCTTGATGACCTCGGCCATGCCGCTGACATACTCCCGGCTCGGCAACGTCACCAGGGTGGCAAGATCGGCGAGCACCCCCGCTGGCGGGTGGAACGCGCCGACCAGGTTCTTCCCGGCCGCGATGTTGATCGCCGTCTTGCCGCCGATCGCCGCGTCCACGATGGCGAGCAACGTCGTCGGCACGTGCACGACGCGGACGCCGCGCAGCCAGGTCGCTGCGACGAAGCCGGCCAGGTCGGTAATGGCCCCGCCGCCGAGGCCGACGATCGCGTCGCTACGCGAGACGCGGTGCTCCGCCAGCCGGGACCACAGCTCGGCAGTCACCGCGATGTCCTTAGCCGCCTCTCCGGCCGGAACAGCCTCGCAGTGCACCTGGTAGCCGGCGGCGGCCAGCGTGTCGTGGGCCAGCCTGGCGAGAGCTTCCAGGCCGCGGGCGTGAATGATGACCACGGTCCGCGCCTGCTCACCGACCATGGACGGCAGCTCGAGGCCGATGCCCTTGCCGACGACAACCTCATAGGGCTGTCCCCCGCCGACCTGGATCCGCGTCGTGCTCATACCGGAGCCAGCCGGCTCGCGATCTCGGCGACGATCTCCTCGGGCTCCCGGTCGTCGGTATTCACGGTGATCGCCGCGAGCCTGGCGTAGATCGGCAGCCGCTGCTCGAGCAGTATCTTCAGCGTCGCCCTCGGGTTGCCGATCAGAAGCGGCCTCGCCTGGGCCATCCCGACCCGCTTAGCGGCGGATGCGAAGCCGGTCTCGAGGTAGACGACCGGGCGGCCGGCCAGCTGCCGCTGCGTGGCCGGGTCGAGCACCGCTCCTCCGCCGATCGCGACGACGCCGTTGGCGCCGTCCAGCGCGGTCGCGACGGCGGCCCGTTCCATGTCACGGAAGGCCGGCTCGCCGTCCTCGACGAAGATGTCGCTGACTGGCTTGCCCGCCGTCGCCTCGACCTCGGCGTCGGTGTCGGTGAAGCCGACCCCCAGCCTGGCCGCCAGCAGCGGTCCGACCGTCGACTTGCCAGCGCCTGGCGGGCCGATCAGGACCGCGACGAGCTCGCTCACCGGATCATCATCGCCTCAAGGTAGCCAGTTGCGTTCCTGCGGGTCTCCGCGAGGCTGTCGCCCCCGAACTTCTCAAGCGCGGCATCGGCAATCACCAGCGCTGCCATCGCCTCCGCGACTACGCCGGCCGCCGGCACCGCTGTCACGTCGCTGCGCTGGTTGATCGCCTTGGCTGGCTCGCCAGTGCGCACGTCGACGGTCGACAGCGCCCTCGGCACGGTTGAGATCGGCTTCATCGCGGCGCGCACCCTGATCGGCTCCCCTGTGCTCATCCCGCCCTCGATGCCGCCCGCGCGGTTGGTCACCCTGCTGAGCCCGTTCGCCCCTCGCTCGATCTCGTCGTGGGCGCCGGAGCCTCGCCTTGCCGCGCTATCGAAGCCGTCGCCGATCTCCACGCCCTTGATCGCGTGGATGCTCATCATCGCCCCGGCCAGCCTCCCGTCCAGGCGCCTGTCCCAGTGCACGTAGCTGCCCAGGCCAGGCGGCAGGCCGTGGACCACGACCTCGACGACGCCGCCGAGGGTGTCGCCCTCCTTGCGCGCCGTGTCGATCTCGGCGACCATCGCCGCGCTCGCCGCCGGGTCAATGCAACGCACCGGGTCGGCGTCCACGTCGGCAAGATCGTCAGGGCCGGGCAGCGTGCCTTCGGGCACCCGGACGCTGCCGATCGCGACGACGTGGCTCACGATCTGCACCCCGAGCGACTGGAGCAGGAACCTCCTGGCGAGCTCGCCGAGCGCGACCCGGGCGGCGGTCTCCCTGGCGCTGGCCCGCTCCAGGACCGGGCGCGCCTCGTCATAGGAGTACTTCTGCATCCCGGCCAGGTCCGCGTGACCCGGCCGTGGCCTGGTGAGCGGATCGTTCCTGGCCTGCCCGGCCAGCTCGGCTGCCGGGACTGGATCCGGCGACATGACCTCGACCCACTTGGGCCACTCGGTATTGGCGACCTGGATCGCGACGGGGCTGCCGAGAGTGCGGCCGTGTCGCACGCCGCCGACGATCTCGGCCACGTCCTCCTCGAACTTCATTCGCGCGCCGCGCCCGTAGCCTGCCCGGCGCCTGGCCAGCGCGGCGACGACGTCCGCGGTGGTGACCTCGATCCCTGCGGGCATTCCCTCGCAGATGGCCACCAGCGCGCGGCCGTGGGATTCCCCTGCGGTTAGCCAGCGCAGCATGGTGTCGATCTTTTCACGATCCGCCTGAGAGGCCGGCCGCTCACCCTCGATCGCCTCGCCGTGCCGGTCATCGTGAGTGGCGGTGCCCGGAGGTCATCCGGCCTCGCCAAGCCCGATGGCCACGCCGCGGCGGAGCCTGCCGCTCAGCCGTGACATCACGGCGCTCGCGACCCGGGTCGCCAGGGCCGTCAGGTCGCCGTGCCCGCGACCGGGCGCAAGAGCCAGCACGATCACGAGGTCGCATTCCGCATCGCCGGGGCACAACTCGAATTCAGCCACCTCGAGCATGCCGGAGAGCGCTTCCGCGACCATTCCATGGACGTCGGGATCGGACCACGGCGCTGGCGCGGCCTCGCCTCGGGCGAGTGCCGCGAGCCTGGCTCCCTCGACGGCGAGCGGAACCGGGCCAGCCACGTCGATCACGACTGCGCAGTCGTCATCGACGGCCACCTGCCAGACGTGCTGCGCGGCGACGGGGACAGGGCGCGCGTCAGCCTGCCAGAGCTGCATCGTTTCGAGCGACGTGAACGCGGGAACGGCGCGCCGGCCGTCCATCCCGATCAGCGTGGGCATGGCCATCTCCGTGGCCTTCTCGCCACCGTCCGCGCCCGGCTGCCGCTGGCCATTGCCGGCCAGGCCATTG
>JASHXW010000011.1 GCA_030043395.1 Streptosporangiaceae bacterium | reverse complement strand
AGATGCGGCTGGCGATGTACTCCAGTGCCTCGGGCGGGGCGTTGAGCCGGTCCTGGACGGCCTTCTTGCGCAGGATCGCGATCCTGGTCTCCAGCTCAGGTGGCTGGATGTCGGTCAGCAGTCCCCACTCGAACCTGCTGCGCAGCCTGTCCTCCAGCGTGACCAGGCGCTTGGGTGCGCGGTCGCTGGAGATCACGATCTGCTTGGTGGCATTGTGCAGCGTGTTGAAGGTGTGGAAGAACTCCTCCTGCGTCCCTTCCTTGTTCTCCAGGAACTGGATGTCGTCGACCAGCAGGACGTCGACGTCGCGGTAACGGCGGCGGAAGCCGTCCTGCTTGCCGTCCCTGATCATGTTGATGAAGTCGTTGGTGAACTCCTCGGAGCTGACATACCGGACGCGGACCCCCTGGTACAGGCTCTGCGCGTAATGCCCGATCGCGTGCAGCAGGTGCGTCTTGCCCAGGCCGGAGTCACCGTAGATGAACAGCGGGTTGTATGCCTTGGCCGGTGCCTCCGCGACGGCGACGGCGGCCGCGTGGGCGAACCTGTTGCTCGAGCCGATGACGAAAGTCTCGAAGGTGTATTTCGGGTTGAGCCTGGCCTGCGCCGTCCGCCCCTGGCCGGGTCCTGCGGGCTGCGCGCCGGCGGAGGCGACATGCTCGTCGCGCCGTGCGCTCTCGGCGTGGCCCGGTCCTCCGGGAGGCACCCGGCCAAGGTCGTCGTGGCCGAGCTGACCGGGACTGCCGGGCACGGGCGGAGCGAGCCCGGGGTCGAGCCGGGCGCCGTTCGCGAGGCCGTTGAGGTCAGCGGCAGGCTGTGCCGGCATCGAGCCGATCGGGTCCGTCGCGCCAGGTGCCGGATCGGTGATAGTGCCGAACGGCATCCTGATGCCCAAAGGCTCGGGTGCGGATGGGGCATCGTCGTGCGGCGGGAGGCTGGCGGCAACCGCGGGATCGATGATGACGGCGAGCTGGATGTTGCGGCCTAGCTCGCGGGAGAGCGCGTTCGTGATAAGCACGCGCAGCCGGTTCTCGAGCTGATCCTTGGCGAACTCGTTGGGAGTGGCGATCAGGGCCGTGTTCTCGACTAGGCCGAGCGGCCTGGTGAGCGCCAGCCAGGCACGCTGATACGGCTCGATCTGCATGTCGGCAAGGTCATTAAGCGATCTGGCCCAGATTTCCGCGAGGTCCGGTTCGCTCACGGCCGATCACCTCGCCCCCACATCGTGTTCAACAGGTTTTTCCACAGCATGTGCAACGCTGCACGTGGCGTGGTGCCGGCGTTGTCGCACCGCCGGGCCCGCAGGTCACGCGAGATGACCAAGCTTTCCACAGCCTAGGCGGGAAGCGGGTAGTACGTTCGGCAAACGGCAAGTGTCGGCGCCATACCGACTCGGGAGCTTGACCGGGTACCCCGAGTCACGTAGCGTTGGTTGGCTTGTATTCCGTCCGGCCCACCCGCACGCCGCTGGGATCGTGCGCGGCGCGCTACCCTAGTAGTGGTGGTGCTGGCTCGCATCGCCCAGCCCGACTTGGCCCCAGCCGCCGACTTGTTACCCGTACCTGGAGTTTCCGTGAGCAAGCGCACGTTTCAGCCGAACAATCGCCGTCGCGCGAAGACGCACGGGTTCCGGCTGCGCATGCGCACCCGGGCCGGACGCGCGATCCTTTCCGCACGCCGGCGCAAGGGCCGTGCGCGAGTCAGCGTCTGAGTCGCACCGCCATCGGCGCGGCGGTGAGTGTCGATGCTGCCCGCAGCCGCCAGGATGCGGCGTAGTAAGGAGTTCAGCGCGGCGATCAGCCGGGGAAGCCGAGTCGGCCGTCCGCTTGTCGTGGGTCACCTGCTCGTGCGCGACGACGCTGACGAGCCCGCCCGGATTGGCTTTGTCGTGAGCCGCGCAGTCGGGCCAGCGGTGGTGCGGAACAGGGTGCGCCGTAGGCTCCGGCACCTCGCGGCTAGCTATCTGCATTCACTTCCTCGGGGTAGCCTGCTTGTGTTGCGCGCTAACCCCCCGGCCGCGACTGCAAGTCATGGTGACTTGGCTGCCGAGCTGGGTCTGGTAATACGAGCAGTGCTTCGGCGGCAGGGTGGTGCGGTGTGAGACGGCAGAGTGGGCTAGGCACGGACGTCGCAAGCCCTTACATGGCCGGCGATCGTGCTCCCGATGATGCTGCCGCCGGGGATCTCGGGACCGAGGACTTTGCCGGGGGCAGGAAGAGTAGTCGGCCAGAAGGCGTTGATGTAGTGGACGCTGACCTAGGCGACCATACGTCGGCGCCGGCATCCGTGCTGATCGGGCTGATCTCCTTCTACCGGAGGTTCGTCAGCCCGCTGCTCGGGCCCCGCTGCCGGTTTTACCCGTCGTGCAGCGCGTACGCGCTGGAGGCGGTCCAGGTACATGGCGCGGGCCGGGGAACATGGCTCGCGATCAGGCGGCTGAGCCGCTGCCACCCGTTCCATCCCGGAGGGCTCGACCCCGTTCCGCCGAGACGGCAGGATCAGGGCGGGCAGAGCGGTGCGGAGACTGCCGCCACTGACGCAAGAGCAAGGGAACTGAGTCGTTGAGTACCATCCTCGCCCCGATCGATGACGTCGTCGCCTGGGTCATTACGCACCTGTTCAACCTGTTTGGTCCGGTCTTTGGCGATAGCAGTGGCGTGACGTGGGTCCTGACGATCGCCGTGCTCGTGATCATCATGCGGCTGATCCTGCTGCCGCTGTTCATCAAGCAGATGCACACGCAGCGCGCGATGACAGCGCTGACTCCGAAGATCACCGAGCTTCGCAAGCGCTACAAGAACGACAAGGAGAAGCTCAACCAGGAGACGATGAAGCTGTACCAGGAGGCGGGCGTCAACCCGCTGATGGGCTGCCTTCCGATCCTGCTGCAGATGCCCATCTTCTTCGGCTTGTTCAGCGTGCTGCGCTACATCGCGGAGTGGAGCCCCACTCTCGATAAGGGTGCGCCCGAGTACCACCTGAGCGTGAACCTGATCCAGAGCGCGCTGCACGCGAAGATCTTCGGCGCGACGATCGCGGACAAGGTGCTCTTCACCGACGGCATGGTCGTGCCGCTCGAGGCGAAGATCGTCATCCTGATCGCCGTCGCGATCAGCATGGCGACGACGTACCTCACGGTCCGCCAGAGCATGAAGCGCGGAATGATGCCGACTGGCAAGGACAACCCGATGGGCCAGTCCCAGCGGATGATGGCCTATGTCATGCCGCTGTTCGCGCTGACCGGCCTGTACTGGCAGTTCGGCCTTGTCCTGTACTGGGTGACCACGAACGTATGGACCCTTGCCCAGCAGTTCCTGATCCTGCGGCGGTTCCCGGTGGGTGCTGCCGCGGCAGCGGCGGGTGGCAACCTGCCGATCGCTGGCCGGAGCAGGCCGGCGACGGCGGCGGGCTTGACGAGCTCCAGCGGCCGGTCTAGGCCAGGAACTGGCAGCGGCCAGGACAGGTCCCGCCCGGCAACGGGCAGCTCGGGCAAGGCGTCGGGCGCGTCGGGCAAGAGCACGGGAGATGCCGGTCAGGCGCGGGATGACATGCCAGCTGACGTGCAGGATGCTGTGCCAGGAAAGCCGCAGGCAGCCGCGGGAAAGCCGCAGGGTGGCACGGCCGGCAAGCCGGGCGGTGCGGGATCGCCCGCCAAGGCGGGGAGCGCATCTGCCGGTAAGCCGGGCGCTAGTGGCAGAACTTCTGCAGGCAGCTCGAATGGCAAGGTTGGCCCGGGAGCGAAGACTCCCAGCAGGTCCGCGCCGGGCAAGCCCGCTCAGCCCGGGCGGCCGGCTCAGCCAGGACGTTCGGCGAGCGCGCCGAAGCCGGCTCGGGCTGGGACTTCTGGGCCCGGTGCGAGCGGGTCCGGTAACGGGCACAAGCCGGGCAGCAACGACGGCGGCGGTCCGCTGCGCCGGTTCACCAAGCGCTTCGAGCCCGAGCCCGAGCCGAGTGTAGAGCTCGAGCCCGAGGTTAAGATCGTCAGGAACCAGCCGCAGCGCCAGTCACGCAGCAAGCGATCTGGTAAGCGCTAAGCGGGCAGGTCGGCCTGGCGGGCATGCCGCGGGCGAGTGCCCGGCCAAGTAGGAGGATCGTTCCGTGAGCCAAGGGGATAACGTGCTCGCCGACTCGGACGAGGACATGCCCGAGGATGCCAGTGAGGTCGACGTCGAGCTTGACGACCTGGCGGGGGCCGGGGATGAACCCGCGCGCGATGCAGCCGAGCCGGAAGTGGCGGATCTCGAGCAAGAGGGCGAGATCGCGGCCGACTACATCGAGGGCCTGCTGGACGTCGCCGACCTGGACGGCGACATCGACATGGACGTCGAGGGTGACCGTGCCGTCGTATCAGTGGTGGGCGCGACCCTCGACGAGCTAGTTGGCGACCACGGTGAGGTCCTCGATGCGCTGCAGGAGCTCACCAGGCTGGCAGTGCACAGGCAGACCGGCGGTCGGACCAGGCTGATGCTCGACATCGGCGGCTACCGGGCCAGGCGCCGCGCTGACCTGACAGAGCTGGGCACGAGTGTGGCCGAGGAAGTGAAGCGCACTGGCGAAGCGAAGGCGCTGTCTGCGATGAACGCGTTCGAGCGCAAGATCGTTCACGATGCGATTGCCGCCGCTGGCCTGCGCAGCGAGTCCGAGGGCATCGACCCGAACCGCAGAGTGGTCGTTCTTCCTGGCTAAGTCAGGCCCCGCAGGGGCGAACCCTGCCGGTGAAGCTAGGGGCTCAGCCGGTGAAGCTGCTGGCTCGGCCGGTGAAGCTGCGGGCCCTGCCGCGGAAACAGTCTCCGCACCGCCTGCCGCGGCTAGCGTAATCTTCGGGAGCGCGCTGCCGCTTGCACAAGCGTATGCGCAGCTGCTTGCCGGCCCGGGGGTTGACCGCGGCCTGATCGGTCCGGGTGAGACCGGCAGGATCTGGGAGCGGCATCTGCTGAACTGCGCTGTCGTGGCCGAACTCGTCCCGCGGTCGTGCCGTCTCGCGGACATCGGGTCAGGACCGGGCCTTCCGGGCTTGGTTCTGGCGATCCTGCGGCCGGAGTCCACTGTCGTGCTGGTCGAGCCGATGGCGCGGCGGACCACGTTCCTGACCGAGTGCGTAACAGAGCTTGGCCTTGACAACGTGGAAGTGCGCCGCGCTCGCGCGCAGGAATTGGCTGGAGAGATAGAGGCAGACGTGGTAACCGCCAGGGCGGTCGCCAGGCTTGACCGGCTGGCAGCTCTGGCGGCCGGGCTCGCGCGGCCCGGCGGAGTCGTGCTGGCCATGAAAGGGGCGACCGCCGCGACCGAGATAAACGAGGCTGCCCCGATGCTGAGGCGCCTGGGGGTGTCTGGGCTGGAGGTCGTCTCCTTGGGTGGCGCTGTGCTCGCGGATCCCACTACGGTCGTCCGGTTCAGGACGAGTGAGAAGCGAAGCGGACCAGGCCACTTCGATGGACGGGGCGCCGCCGCCACTGGCCGCCCAGCGGGTGGGGGCGTGCGCTGAAGCTCGTCGGCGTCCGCGGGCGGCCAGGCCGCTCGCGCAGCCGATGGGCAGTTTTCTCGCTCCGCGGGCAGGCGGGGCGCGCGAGCCTTGTCTTCTACCAGTGCTGAGGCCGCTCGAGTCATGAGGCGAGTGAGCGTGGCTGCGCTGAGAGCGGCGGTTGAGGGCTGACCGGAAGCACGGGCCGCAGGGTACGGGCGGTCGGGCGAGAAGGGTGCAGCGCGGTCACTCCCGGGTATTGCTCAAGCCAGGCGAGTGCCCGCCAGTCGGCGGGTTGGGCTGGCCGACAGCGCGATCGACCGGAACGGCTGACCTGAGGCGGGCTGAGTTTCCAGGCTTCGGTAGGTTCCGGTTAGCCCGGTTTGGAGCGGGAGGGAATCGTCATGATCGGCAATGGCGATCGTGAATCTGGACTCGGCTGGCCTGACCGGCAGCAGCTGGTGACTAGTACGTTCTCCGGACCATCGAGCGGCCCGGGACACAGTGGGCCCGAGGCTGCGGCGAGGACGGCATCGGACTGGCCTGTACTGCGATATGAGGGTGGCTTGGGATGGCCCGCTCTAGGCGCGCCGGAGCAAGCGTCGAGCGTTGACTCGCATGCTGAAATGCGTAGTGGTGCCACGCACGACGACGCACCTTGGCGATCGAGTGAATTGTCGGATGAATGGCGGTATAGGGGAAGCGCCGTTTCACGTGAAACGGCGGCATATGGCGGATCACAATGGCCTGGCCACATTGCGAATGCGACTGACGCGGGGTACGCCCAGTTCGTCGAGCCGGCCGGTGCACGAGGATCTGAGGGCGGGGCACTGGAGGGCGCTGATCAGGACGTCGACCCAGCAGAGAATGAGGCTCCGAATCAGCCTGAGGAAGGCGCCGACTCTATGCATAGTTTGGCCCGCTCAGGGCAGTCAGTCGGCTGGCGCGATGACGTGATCGGCCAGGCGGCCGCTGGTGGGCGCGAGTTCTCAGACCAAGCCCAGTACGAGGAAGGGAATGCTGACGGAAGATGGTCTGGCCGGCAGGCTATTCCCGGCGGGAGCACATTCCAGGCGCCGACGGGCCCTATGATCGCGGGTACGTACCCCGGCGTGCTTAGCACTCCTGGCGAGAGTGAGGATAAGGTGGCCGTTCCTGCCGCACCCGATACGGCGGACACTCCGATTGCGCGAGCCACCCAGGCCGCCATTAGCGCGCGCTCGAGCGGTGAGCCATGGCCGCGCCCGCAATCGTGCCGAGTGCTGACTGTGGCCAATCAGAAAGGCGGGGTGGGTAAGACCACGACGGCGGTGAACCTGGCCGCGAGCCTCGCGATGCATAACTCGCGAGTACTGGTCATCGATCTTGACCCGCAAGGCAACGCCTCGACTGCGCTTGACGTGGAGCACCGGTCTGGTACGCCGTCGATTTACGACGTCCTGGTGGATTCCATGCCGCTCGGCGAGGTGGTCCGCAGGGTACACGGCTTCCGGCACCTGTACTGCGTGCCGGCGACGATCGACCTTGCGGGAGCCGAGATCGAACTTGTTCCCCTGGTCGCCAGGGAGTCCCGACTGGGCCGAGCCGTCCAGGGCTTCGACGCATCCAATCTGGACTACATCTTCATTGACTGCCCGCCATCTCTTGGGCTGCTGACGGTGAACGCACTCGTGTCCGCCCCGGAGGTGCTGATCCCCATCCAGTGCGAGTACTACGCGCTCGAAGGCCTGGAGCAGCTTTTGCGGACGGTGGAGTTGGTCAAGAGCCACCTGAACCCCGGGCTGAAGGTCAGCACCATCTTGCTGACGATGTTCGATAGCCGGACCAGGCTGGCATCACAAGTCGCGGACGAAGTCCGCGGGCACTTCGGCGAGCTGGTCTTGAGTTCGGTGATTCCGCGTAGTGTGCGCGTCTCCGAGGCGCCGAGTTACGGGCAGTCAGTGATGACCTATGACCCTGGTTCGAGCGGCGCGCTGGCATACCTTGAAGCTGCTAGGGAAATGGCGTTCAGGAACAACGTCAAGGCTGCCAAGTCCTGAGGGCGGTCCCGCGCTACCTAGCGCGTCCAGGCGAGCGCTGACCCCCCCAGCAAGCCATATGAGCCGGCAAGCGGTCAGCTAACTCGAAGCCAGCACTCTCTGTTGGGACGATCCCGCGCACCGACCGACTCGCAAGAAGTGCCGTGAACATCCCCGCGCACCGGTCGGTGGTGGATAACACGGCCTCTTATCCACAGGTGCGCCGAGAGACTTGTGCTGTCTCTGGTTTTGCCTGGCAGGATGTAGCCACACCCGCAAG
>JASHXW010000010.1 GCA_030043395.1 Streptosporangiaceae bacterium | reverse complement strand
CGGACCCGGCGACAGCCACCGATGCCGAGTTCCGCCAGCAGGTTCGCGGCTGGCTGGCGCAGCACCTCGCCGGCGAGTTCGCCGGGTTGCGCGGAGCTGGCGGCCCTGGTCGCGAGCACGAGGCATTCGAGGAACGACTGGCCTGGGACAGGCTCCTGCACCAGGCCGGCTGGACGCCGCTGGGCTGGCCCCGCGAGCACGGCGGCCGTGGCGCGACGCTGAGCCAGCAGATGATCTTCCACGAGGAGTACGCACGGGCCGGCGCCCCGGCCAGGGTGAGCCACATCGGCGAGCAGTTGCTCGGTCCCACGATGATCGCCTTGGGCGCCCCTGAGCTACAGCAACGCTTCCTGCCGCCGATCGCCTCGGTGTCCGAGCTGTGGTGCCAGGGATTCTCCGAGCCGGGTGCGGGATCCGACCTTGCCTCAGTGAGCACGAGGGGCAACCTGACAGACGGCCAGTGGGAGATCACGGGGCAGAAGGTCTGGACTTCGCTGGCCCACGTCGCGGACTGGTGCTTCGTGCTGGCCAGGACCGAGCCGGGATCCCGGCGCAGCGCCGGCCTGTCGATGCTGCTCGTCCCGATGCGCCAGCAAGGCGTCACCGTGCGGCCGATCCGGCAGCTGACCGGGACAAGCGAGTTCAACGAGGTCTACTTCGACGGCGCTCGGACCGGCGCGGACATGGTGCTAGGCGAGCCAGGAAAGGGCTGGCAGGTAGCCAGGTACCTGCTTGGCGTCGAGCGAGGCGCTGCCACCTTCGGGCAGCAGATCCAGTTCCGTGGCGAATTCGACGCGCTGGTAGCTCGGGCCAGGCGGACCGGAGCCGCCCTCGACCCGCTTTTGCGCGACCGGATCGCGCGAGCCTGGGTGGGACTGGAGGTGCTGCGCGCTTACGCGCTCGACACCATCGCCGAGTCCGGCCAGTCCGGGGACGGCACTGGCGCCGAGGCATCCGTTATGAAGATCTTGTGGGCCCGCTGGCACAAGGAACTCGGGGAACTTGCCATGGACGTGCAGGGAGCACGCGGGATGGTCGCTGCGGCGCCACCCTACGAGCTGGAGGCCTTGCAGCGGCTCTTCCTGTTCAGCCGGACCGACACGATCTACGGCGGGTCCGACGAGATCCAGCTCGGCATCATCGCCGGCCGAGCGCTCGGGCTGGCCAGGGAGCCGGTCCCGCCGAGCGCCAGTCAGGCGGCAAGTGCCGGGAAGGACCAGGCATGACGGGGGAGCGGCCCGAGACCGGGTTGCCTGACCGAGTGGCGGAACGACATGAGCTCGGTTCGCCTCCGCCCGGCCGCGAACTGCTCGCTGGCAAGGTCGTCGTCATCACCGCAGCGGCAGGAACGGGCATCGGCGGAGCCGCGGCCCGGCGGTGCCTGGAAGAGGGCGCCATGCTCGCGCTCAGCGACGCGCACGCTGCCCGGCTCGCTGGCACCAGCGACGAGCTAGCCGAGCGCTACGGTGCTGACCGCGTCTGGTCACTGCCGTGTGACGTGACTGCCGAGGCGCAGGTGCAGGCGCTGGTCGACGGTGCCGTGCACCGGTTCGGCCGGATCGACGTGATGATCAACAACGCCGGGCTCGGCGGCACGGCGTCCGTGCTTGACATGACCGACGAGCAGTGGGCGCGCGTGATCGACGTGACGCTAACCGGGACGCTGCGCTGCACCAGGGCGGCGCTCCGGCACATGGTCGAGCGCGGCGGCGGGGGTGCCGTGGTCAACAACGCATCCGTGCTCGGCTGGCGAGCCCAGCCAGGCCAGGCGCACTACGCTGCGGCCAAGGCGGGTGTCATGGCGCTGACCAGGTGCGCCGCGATGGACGTCGCCGAATACGGGATCAGGGTCAACGCGGTGGCGCCGAGCCTGGCGATGCACCCGTTCCTGTCCAGGGTGATGGATGAAGGAACGCTCGGCGAGCTAGTGACCAGGGAGGCGTTCGGCCGGTCGGCCGAACCGTGGGAAGTGGCCAACGTGATGGTGTTCCTTGCCAGCGACTATGCCTCGTACATGACCGGCGAAGTCATCTCGGTCAGCAGCCAGCACCCGTAGGCAAGGGCCGGTAAGGATGCGCTGCGGCGAGATCGCCGGGCGAGCCGCCAGCGCCGGCACAGGTCAGCGAGCGCCTCCAGACTCAGCGGCGACCGTGGTGCCTTCCACTGAACTGACATGTGCTCGGGCCCCCTTCCCCGTCTTGTCCGGCCCGGCATGCGCACCGGTTTGGCTGCCGGACCGGCAGCTGGCTCGCAACTGTGCCGTCTAGTCGCGGCAATCCCCGCGAATTCGTGCACACGATACTTTTGTATCCCGTTGGTCGCGCTCCATTGCACGGCCGGTCGATCTGCTTAGGCCATAGTTGGCGCAGTTCTTGACCGATGTGGTGTGCAGATCAGATTCTCCCAGCCAGGCGGGGAGGATCGGTGAGATAATGCCGCTGAGGCATTCGCATCGCATCAAACGTCCGGTGTCGCGAACTTTCATCTTCCGTCGCGATGTTCCGGTGCGAAGGACAGAGGTGAGGACCAAACCGCGCAGCATGCGCCAAGCGCAAGCGCTGATGGCAGAGCGACTGCGCGAGCAGGGGCGTACCTGGGCCGAGATCGGAGCCGTGTTCCAGGACGAATACAGGCTCAATCCGCGCGTGGCGCTGCGCCTGGCGCACGGGTGGAGCCAGCCCCAGGCAGCCAAGCGCTGGACCGAGCGCTGGCCTGAGGACCCGAAGACCTTCAAGAACTTCTCGTACTGGGAGCAGTGGCCGGGGCAGACCGGCCATGCGCCCTCGCTCGACACCCTGGACCGGCTCGCGCAGCTCTATGAGTGCCGGCTCACCGACTTGCTTGCCGACTGCCGCGACTACGGCGTGCGCACGGAACCGCCGGCGCCACCGGGCTTGCGCGCACGCGAACTCTCCGAGGAGTCAGCAAACGGCAGTCGCGAGCTTGACGCCAGCGAGGCGCCAGGCTGGCCGGACCAGGATGCGGACATGGCGCTGCGGTGGCTGGAGCCGGACCCGAGCGGAGTCCTGGCCGCATCCGGCGCAGGGGATCCGATCGCGCGGCCGGAGCCGAGCTTTTCCTCATCCGCGCTGCACGCCGCGCTCGAGATGATCAGGCAAGCCGACGTGACCAGCGACCACCCCGACGAGGTAGCCGACGACCCGGCGACCCGGCTGCGCCGCAGGACGTTGCTGCTCGAGGCGAGCAGCGCGCTTGCCGTGGTGGCGGCCGCGCCGGTGCTGGAAGTACCCAGGATCGCCGCCGGGCCGCGAGCGGACCGGATCCCGACCGACGAAGTCGTGGTCAATTACACCGGCGAGGTAGTGGCTGGCCTCAGGCGGTTTGGCGGAGCGGTGGGCCCGCGCATTACCGTTCCGCCAGCCATGGCACTGCGCGCTGCAATGGCGTCGCTCGCGCGTAATGTTCCGGAGATTGTGACCAGCCAGGCGCTGACCGCGTATGCGGACCTGACGCAGCTCATTGGCTGGATGATGTTCAATCTCGGTGACCATAAAGCTGCCCGGTACTACTACGAGGACGCCCGCGGCGCGGCCTACCGCGCGGGCAGCGACGACCTGGTCAGCTACACCCTGGCAGCGACCAGCCAGCTCGCGGTAGCAAGGCATCGGCCGCGGCAAGCCGTGGAACACGCGCTCGCCGCCCAGCAGGCCGCCAAGGAAAGCGGCAGCATGTACGCGATCGCCTATGCTGCCGACGTCGCCGCACGGGCCTACGCGGCGTGCGGCCAGGGCGGCCGGTGCCAGGCAGCGCTCGACAAGGAACTCGAGGCGCTCACTGCGATCGACGACGACACGCCTTGCGCGCCGTGGTTCTACTTCTACGACCGCTCCTTCTACTGGGGCACCGAGAGTGAGTGCGCGCTCGCGCTCGGCAGGCCGGTGGACGCGGCCGAGGCCGCCATCAGGTCACTGTGCCTGCTGGCTCCGCTGAATTTGCATAACAATGCCCTCACGCTGGCCATGCGCGCCGAGGCGCTGATCAGGCAGCGGGAATATGACGAGGCGTGCGAGGCCCTGGCCGACTCGGCGAGGGTGACTGCGCTGAACAGCTCGCGCAGGATCGCTCGCAGGGTGGAGGCCCTGCGCCGGCAACTCCGCGTCGCTGGCGACACTCCTGCGGTTCGCGATCTCGACGAGAAGCTGGCTGAGTACCGCCGGGCCAGCGCAGCCGCCGAGCCACCAGGCCTGAACGCCGACGGCCGGTAGTCATACCCGTGGAACGCCCGAATCCGTCCCGGATCTATAACTTCCTGCTTGGCGGCCAGCATCATTTCGCTCCAGATCGCGAATTCGGCCGCAGGATCCTCGATGTAGAGCCCAATGCGAAGCTCATCGTCGCGGAGAACCGTGCGTTCGTGGGCCGCGCGGTCCGCTTCCTCCTCAGCGCCGGCGTCCGCCAGTTCATCGACCTCGGGTGCGGCATCCCCTCCACCGAGAACGTGCACCAGGTGGCCGGGCGTGCCGCCCCCGCCGCCCGTGTCGTCTACGTCGACCACGACCCGGTGGTCGTCGCCAGCGTCAGGCACGCGCTGGCTGGCGAGCCGCTGGTCACCGCCATCGAGGCGAGTCTTCTGGAGCCTGAGTCAGTGCTTGGCCATCCAGTGGTGCAGCGGCTGATCGACATCAGCGAGCCGGTCGGGCTGCTGGCCACCAACGTCCTGCCGTTCATACCGGACAGCGACAACCCGGAGGATGCGATTGCCGGCTTCGCCGGTCGGCTGGCGGCGGGCAGCTACCTGGTGATCACCCATCCCACCTGTGACGCGGCGAAGTCAGCGGCCAGCGTCGAAGCGCTCTACGTCGGGTCGCGGGTCCCCGCGAAGCTGAGGACCGCGCCCGAAGTCCTGCGCTTCTTCTGCGGGTTCGAACTCGTCGATCCCGGCCTGGTCCTCATGCAGCAGTGGCGACCGGACGGCGCCCCGCCTGAGCATCCCGAGCGAGCCTGGCTCTACGCCGGAATCGGGCGCAACGGCGGCGAGCCAAACTCGGCCGAGATCTGAGGTCAGTTGCCCGGCTGGTTGAATCCGCCACCAGGCTGGTTGAAACCACCACCTGGCTGGTTAAAACCGCCGGGCTGATTGAAACCACCGGGTTGGCTAAATCCACCGGGCTGATTGAAACCGCCGGGCTGGTTAAAACCACCCCCGGGCTGAATGAATCCGCCAGGCTGGTTGAAACCGCCGCCTGGCTGATTGAATCCGCCGGGACCGGCAGCGTTCACTATGCCGGGGAAGCCCGCCGCAGTCACCGACGACTTGGACCGCCCACCGCTAGCGCGCACGGCAAAGCCGCCAATGATGACGAATATGCCAACAGTTATGCCGACAAAACTGCTGTCTATGCCAATGGTGCACACCGGACC
>JASHXW010000070.1 GCA_030043395.1 Streptosporangiaceae bacterium | reverse complement strand
GACGGCGAACTTCATCTGGAACGCCATGTACACCAGCGACGGAATCGTAGGCGCAAATTTGTTCGGGGTGCCGTTCACGCCGCGCAGCAGCACGTTCTGCAGGCTGCCAATCACTCCCCAGTGATCGGCACCGAAGGCTAGCGAGTACCCCACGATGACCCACAGCAAGCTGATCACGCCGATCGCGATGAAGGACTGGACCATCGTCGCAATCACGTTCTTCGCGCCTACCAGGCCACCGTAGAACAACGCGAGGCCGGGCATCATGAAGAACACCAGCGCCGTCGAAGTCAGCATCCAAGCGGTATCACCAGCATTGACGTGCATGCCAACCTCCTATGACGCGGCCCCTTTGCCCCGGCACGATTCTGGCCACCGTAGCCCATAGGCGATCCGTTCGCCTGAAATGGCGCGAAGTTAGCGGAACGCCGGGTAGAGCGGCATGTCCGGCGCCTGCCAGTCGGCGGTCGCGGTCAGCAGGCCGTTCATCAGCTCGGTGACGGCGGGCAGCTCGCCGACTTCGGTCAGCTCGGCGTGGAGCTGCTCCCATCGGTATCGCAGGAGCTGCCGCGCGCTCGGCGTTGTCCTGCCGTCACGGATCATCGGCGCGTCGGCGATCAGGGACCGGTCAAGCAGGTAGGTCATCGAGTGCAACGTCCACGCCGCATTTGCGGCGCGCAGGCCGGGCTGCCATACGGCGTCGTCGCAGAGCTCGGGATGCACGTCGCAGATCCGCTCACGGAACAGCGACTCGGCCTGGCGGGCGAGGCCAGCGGGCAACCGGAACACGCACCAGCACGAGCTGAACGGCATCCGCAAGTACGCCGCGTCCAGGAAGGCGCTGTGGAACTCGGCGCTTTCGAAGTCGATGAACCTGACACCCTGCGCCGTCAGCAGGTTGTTGTCCGGGCAGATGTCGCCGGGCGAGAACACCTCCCATCGGCCCGACAGCAACGTCGAGGCCAGCTCCCGCAGATCACTGGCTAGGCCCGCAGGGACGGCGAGCCCTAGTGCGCTGAGCAGCCCGGGAGTCGCGCCGAGCCGCCGCGAAACCCATCGGCTGATCCCGTCGGCGGCACCGTCATGCCAGCGGCCGGCTTCCGCGCTTGCAGTGCCTGGCCCGCGTCCGGAGTCGGTCGCCCTGCCAGCGCCGGGCCGGTGCCGGGCCAGCAGACGGGCGAACTCCCGCTGCCGGCCAGCCGTCCCGACGGCCAGCTCGGCGCCTGCCCGTACCCAGTCCAGCAGGCTTGCCGTCGCATCGGCCTGGGAAGCGTCGAGCAGGATGTCGGCGAGACTTGGCGCGTCACCTAGATCCGACATCACGATCACGTGCTGGGCGGGGTCAGCTGCGAGCAACTCAGGCCCGGCGCCGAGCCCGGCTGTGAACTCCAGCCCGGCCGCCTCGGCGCAGTAGCCCTGCTCGCCTTCGGTGCCGGTCGGATAGGTCTTGACGATGACCGTTCCGCCATGCGAGCTCCGGCAGCGCAACACCGCCGAGCGCTCACTGCCACCCAGGCTGACCGGGTCAGCCAGGACGGCCCCGAGTGCGGCGGACGCAGCGGACAGCGCGGGAGTCATCTCATCACCACTTCAGGATGCACGGCCCCGCCAGCCTGCGCGTCAGCACGGGGAATCAGGCCAGCCACTGCCGCGACATCAGCCATAGAAGATCCGCTCCATCACTGCCCGCGCGCGCCGGGCGGCACGACGCCAGTCTTGCTCAAGATCCTGATACGCGTCGGCCGGGTAGCCGAGCAGCCGGGCCGTCGCGGCCCCCTCCTGCGCCGCGGTCGGCACGATGTCGCTAGAGCGCCCCGTCACGAGCATGACCGCGTTGCGGATCCGGCTGGCCAGCAGCCACGACTCGGTCAGCGCTGCGGCGTCCTGCGGCTGAACGAGCCCGGCATCCTGCGCCGCTGCCAGCGCCGTGAGCGTCTGGGTGCTGCGCAATCCCGGCACTGCGCCGCCGTGCTGGAGTTGCAGGAGCTGCACGACCCATTCGGCATCGCTAAGGCCGCCAGGGCCGAGCTTGACGTGCAGAGCCGGATCGACGCCCCGCGGCATCCGCTCTGCCTCCATCCGGGCCTTGATCCGCCTTATTTCCCGAACAAACTCTCCTCCCACACCGCCATCCGGGTAGCGAATCTGGTCCGCAAGCGCCGTGAAAGCCGTCCCCAGGTCGGCGTCTCCGGCTGCGTAAGCGGCCCGCAGCAGCGCCTGAGCCTCCCACGGCCGGGCCCAGCGTCCGTAGTAGGTGCGGTACGCGCCGAGGGTGCGAACCAGCGGGCCTTGCCTTCCCTCCGGGCGCAGGCTCGCGTCGACCTGCAGCGACGGGTCCGGACCCGGACGGCCAAGCAGCCGGCGCAGTTCCTCTGCGACCGCCTGGGCGGCCCGGGCGGCAGCTTCCTCGCTCGCACCGGGCAGTGGCTCGTGCACGAACAGGACATCGGCGTCACTGGAGTAGCTCAGCTCCTGGCCGCCGAACCGGCCCATCGCCACCACGCACATTCGGGTCGGCAGCGCACCCGCCGAGCGCTGCACGACGGCACAGGCGACATCGAGCGCGCCCGCAATGGTCACCCGGGTCACCGTGTCCAGCGCGCCGAAGACCCCGCTGACGTCGACCTCGCCGAGCAGGTCGGCGGCCGCGGTCCGGAACAGCTCACGGCGTCGCAGCGCGAGCAGTCCGGAGATCGCGGCGTCGTCATCGCGGCCGGCGTGCCGGCGCACGATCGCGTCGGCCTCGGCGCGTAGCTCGGCAGCGGCCCGCGGCTGGAGCAAGCGCTCGTCACTGAGCATCTCGACGGCGTCCGGAGCGCGCAGCAGGAGGTCGGCCGCATACCGGCCGGATGCGAGGATCCTGGCCATCCGCCAAGCCACCGTCGTGTCGTCGCGGAGCAGGCGCAGGTACCACGGCGAGCTGCCGAGTGCCTCGCTGACCTGCCGGAACGCCAGGAGCCCGGCGTCCGGACGCGGTGCGTCGGCGAACCAGCCGAGCATGGCGGGCAGCAGAGCGCGCTGGATGGCGGCCTTGCGCGACACGCCCTGCGTCAGTGCCTCGATGTGCCGCAGCGCGCCCTGCGGGTCGGCATAGCCGAGCGCCTCGAGGCGGTCGGCCGCCGCTCGCGATGTCAGCCTGATCTGGTCATCAGGCAGCCGCGCCACGGCGTCAAGCAGCGGCCGGTAGAACAGCTTCTCGTGCAACTGCCTGGCGACGGTCGCGTGCCGCCGCCACTCGGCGATCAGGCCTTCCGCCGGATCAGCCGAACTGACTCGCTCTCCCCGCATCAAGCGCAGCGCCCGGCCGAGCTGGCGCAGTACGGCCGGTTCCGTGGGCAGCGAGTGCGTCCTGCGCAGCTGGCGGAGCTGCAGCAAGTGCTCAATCGCCCGCAGGAACCGGTAGGCATCAGCCAGGCTCGCGGCGTCCTGCCTGCCCACGTAGCCGCCGGCTGCGAGCGCCGCAAGTGCTGGCAAAGTCGCCGCCTGGCGCAGCGACTCGTCCGTGCGGCCGTGCACGAGCTGGAGAAGCTGGACGGCGAACTCGATGTCGCGCAGGCCGCCCGGACCCAGCTTGATCTCCCGGTCTGCCTGCTCGGCTGGGAGGCTGGCGATCACGCGTCGCCGCATCGCCTGCACGTCGGCGACGAAGTCCTCGCGCCGCGCCGCCTGCCACACCAGCGGCGTCAGGGCGTCGATGTAGGCCTGGCCGAGTTCGGCGTCCCCGGCGACTGGCCGCGCCTTCAGGAGCGCCTGGAACTCCCAGGTCTTCGCCCAGCGCTCGTAGTAAGCCACGTGGCTGGTCAGGGTGCGGACCAAAGGGCCGTTACGTCCCTCCGGCCGCAGGTTCGCGTCGACCGGGAAGAGCGAGCCCTCCGGGCCGGTTTCGGAGCAGACTCGCATCATCACGCTCGCCAGCTGGCTCGCGGCTCGCAGCGAGTCGGCTGACTGCTCCGGGCCGGCGACGAAGACGACGTCCACGTCGCTGGCGTAGTTCAGCTCGCGGGCGCCGCACTTGCCCATGGCGATGACAGCCAGCCTGGCCGGCTTCGTTCCCGGCGCAAGCTGAGAGCGGGCGATGACCAGCGCGGCCTCGAGCGCGGCACCAGCCAGGTCGGCAAGCTCGGACATGACCTCATCGAGGGTCGCGGCCCCGGTCAGGTCCCGCGCGGCCAGCCTGAGCAGGCCGCGCCGGTACGCCAGCCGCAGCGCGTCTGGGCCGGCAGCCGCCGCTGCCGCGAGGTCGGCCCGCAGGTGCGCTGCCGTTGGCGCGACGTCGGCCTGCTGTCCGGCAAGCAACCGCCAGTCCTCGTCGTGCCTGCGCAGGTGATCGGCGAGCGCCGGGCTCATTCCCAGGACGCTCGCCAGCCGGTGGCGCAGGCCGGGATCGGATCCCAGCGCCTCGAGCAGCGCAGCGGAGCCCGGCAGCCGGGCCAGCCCGGCCAGCGCCTGGTCCGGATC
>JASHXW010000069.1 GCA_030043395.1 Streptosporangiaceae bacterium | reverse complement strand
TCGCGGCGAAGCGGCTGGCTGCCGTGCGGGCCGCGGTCGCGGCCCTCGCGGACGCCGGGAACCTGCCGACCGAGAACCTCCTTGCTCCCGATGCGGTACGGCGCCTGTCCTGGCAGCCGCCCGAGCCGCTGAGCTCCGACACCGTGGCAGCCGAGCTCGAGCGCTATGGCGCGCGGCCCTGGCAGGTGGACATCACCTCCGTGCCGATAGCGATGGCCCTGCTCAGGCTGATCGAGAAGGGCGAAGCCTGAGCCAGGCCACCGCCGTCAAGCGCTCTTGGGCCGCTGCCCGGCGGCGAGAGCACACGGCCTGGATGACCCCGGCCGGGGCGCGCCCGCGCAGGGCAGTAGCCGGGCGACCGCCGGGTAATCGGGGAAGACGTTGATCAGGACCTCGCAGTCGCAGCAGCCGCCGCGCTGCTTGAGCTGCCTGAGCAGCACGGCCGGCTGCGATGCCCGCACGTCCCGCCACCTGATCGTCCAGCGGTAGGTGCCGTCGCAGCCGAACTCGGTGATCATGCGCAGCAGGAAGCACCGCAAGCACTCGTCGTGCCCGGGCGCCGTTAACCGCTCCGCCAGGTTCACGATCTCAGCCTCTACTGCCTGCGACATCTCATCGGCCATTGCCAGGCTCCTTCTGCTGATCGCTCCGCTGGTCGCTTCGCGCTAGCCGACGTTCTATCGCGTGCCTCCGACAGTCTGGGCGGGCCGCTGCCACGCCTCGTCAGTCAGGCGACGACGTCATGCCGCTCGGCCGACACCAGGGCACCGTCCGCGGACTGGAGCACGAGGAACTCGCCTTTGCGCAGCGGCCTGCTCGCCTCAGGCAGTTCGGCTTGCGCCGCTCCGAGCCGCTTGAGCACGGCGCTGATCAGTGCCGGGAGGTTCTCCCGGTGGGCGCATACCAGCGCGGGTGCACCCGAGGCGGCCAAGTCGGCTATCCGGTGGATGGCGTCCAGCGCGGCCTCGCGGGCGGCGTGCTTGGCATCGCGTTCCGATCGGTCCGCCTTCGCGCGCCCGGGCGGAGCGGCGAGTGCCTGATCGACCTCGACGCTGACGCCTACCGCCGCCGCGTAGGGCCGCACGGTGGCGATGCAGCGCTCGGCCGGCGCGCTGATCACCTCGCAACGCCCGTAGCTCGCGAGCAGCCCGCCGAGCAGCTTGGCGTCGGCTGCTCCTTCCGCGTCGAGCGGCCTGGCCAGGTCGCGATGCTTGTCGCCCGGCTCCTTGTGCCCTGCGGATGCATGCCGCAGCAAGATGAACGGGGCCGTCCGCAGCGGTGCCGAGGTCATCTGATCGAGCAGTGCCAGGTCTCGCTCGTAGGTCAGGCGGTCCCTGGCAACATCCATCTCGAGCCAGGCCATGTCGTCAACCTCGTCGTTCGGGGTGAACGGCGCCTGCTCAGCGAAGCGCGCGACCCAGTAACTGACCTCCTTCGGCCGCCCCTCGACCTCATAGCGCGAGGGCCGCAGCGGACGCCCGAGTATGACCTGCAGTCCCGTCTCCTCGGCGACTTCACGGACCGCAGTGGCGATCGCGTGCTCCCCGCGGTGGCTCTTGCCCTTCGGAAACGTCCAGTCGTCATATCGCATCCGGTGCACCACCGCAATGTGCGGTCCCGCCGCCGCGGGCCGCCAGATCAGTGCCCCGGCCGCGCGGATCAGGTCATCGCCGCCGCTGTCAGTCATGGCGCGCTTGGGCGCCGCGTCGAGAGCCTGCTCTTGCCTGCTGCACCATCGCCGTCGGACGGGCGGCTCGTCTTGAGCCGGATCAGGTGATCTTGCAGGTCCGTGAGCGGAGCTCCGCTCGGGTCCAGATGATGCCGGGTCCAGATCCCGTCCGGGCCCAGCCACCAGGACGCGGTGGTCGGGGCCATCGCCAGGTCGATCAGGCCGCGGAGCTCTTTGACCTGGTCAGGGTCGGTCACCCGGATCAGCAGCTCGACCCGGCGGTCCAGGTTGCGGTGCATCAGGTCGGCGCTGCCGATCCACACGTCGTCGGCGTCATCGTCCGCGCCGGTACCGAAAGCGTAGATCCGGGAGTGCTCGAGGAAGCGCCCGACGACGCTGCGCACCCTGATCGTCTCGGACAGGCCGGGCATGCCCGGCCGCAGCGAGCAGATACCCCGCACCCACAGGTCGATCGGCACGCCGGCCCGCGACGCGCGGTACAGGGCGTCAATGATGGCCTCGTCGATAATGGCGTTGCACTTCATCTGGATCAGCGACGGCTGTCCTTCGCCGGCCAATTCGGCCTGCTCGTCTATCTGCTTGATCAGGCCGGAGCGCAGCCCGGCCGGGGCGACGAGCAGCCGGCGATAGTCAGCAGGACGGCTGTAGCCGGTCAGGTGGTTGAACAGGTCGGTGATGTCCTCGCCGACCTGACGGTCAGAGGTCAGCAGCCCGTAATCCTCATACAGCCGCGCCGTCTTGGGGTGGTAGTTGCCAGTCCCGATGTGGCAGAACCGGCGGATCGACCCGTCCGGGTCCTCCCGCACGATCAGGACCATCTTGCAGTGCGTCTTCAGGCCGAGGAAGCCCCAGACGACATGACAGCCCGCTGCCTCGAGCTTGCGCGACCAGGCGATGTTGGCTTCCTCGTCGCCCCTGGCCTTGATCTCGACGACCACGACGACCTGCTTGCCTGCCTCGGCGGCGGCGATCAGCGCGTCGACGATCTCCGAGTCGCCGCTGGTGCGGTACAGGGTGTGCTTGATAGCCAGCACCCGCGGGTCGGCGGCTGCCGATACGACGAGCCGCTGCACGCTGGCGGTGAAGGAGTCGTAGGGCAGGTGCACGAGCACGTCGCGATCGGAGAGCGTCGAGAAGACGCTCCGGTCTTGCGGCAGCGCGCCCTCGGCGGGGACGAACGCCGGGTACTTCAGCCGCCTGATGTCCAGGTCGGCGATCGTGGAAAGTCCGGTCAGGTCCAGTGGCCCTGGCAGGCGGTAGACCGCCCGCGGATCCACGTCCAGCTCGGTGACGAGCTTCTCGAGCACGTCGGTGGAGATCGACTCCTCGACCTCCAGCCGCACGGCCGGATCGAAGCGCCGGCGCATCAGCTCGCGCTCCAGGGACTGCAGCAGGTTCTCCGTGACGTCCTCGTCGACTTCAAGATCGCGGATCCTGGTAACGCGGAACGCGTGATGCTCGATGACCTCAAGGCCAGCGAACAGCTCACCCAGATGAGCGGCGATGACGTCCTCGAGCGGCACGAAACGGCTCGGCGAGACGGTCAGGAACCTGGGCAGCAGCGGTGGCACCTTCACGCGCGCGAACAGCGTCAGCCCGGACCCTGGATCCGCAACCATGACCGCCAGGCTTAGCGACAGGCCCGATATGAACGGGAAGGGGTGTGCGGGATCCACGGCGAGCGGGGTCAGCACGGGATAGATCCGCTCCCTGAACAGCTGCTGCAGCTTGCCCTGCTCCTCGGGCAGCAGCTCCTTCCACCGCAGGATCTCGATTCCCTCGTCGGCGAGCGCTGGCAGCAACTGGTCGCTGAAGCATGCGGCATGCCTGACGGCGAGGTCACGCGCCAGGTTGAGCGTGTTCTCCAGTATCTGGTCGGGGGCCTTCCCGCTCGCCGTCTCCACCGGCAGGCCGGTAGCCATCCTGCGGATACGGCCGGCCACGCGGACCATGAAGAACTCGTCAAGGGCACTCGCGAAGATCGACTCGAACCTCACCCGCTCGAGCAGTGGCACGTGCGGATCCTCGGCTAGCTCGAGCACTCGCTTGCCGAACCGCAGCCAGCTCTCCTCCCGGTCGAGGAACCGGTCCGTCGGCAAAGCCTGGGGTGACTCGGCGCGCCCAGGCCGCTCGGGACTGACGACATCCTGACCGGCGCCGGCCAAGGCGGCCGCCGCTCTCTCAGCGGTGTCCCTGCCGTCTGGCTCGAACAGCGACAGGTGCGGCGCCGGCACCGAGATCTTGTCGGCCTCTTCCACCTGCGGCTCGCGCCGGGCTACGCGCTCGCGCGCCCGCGCCGCGGCTCGCTGATGGCTGGCAGCCCGCCTCGCGACGTCGGCTTCCTGCTGCTCGGCACGCTCCTGCGCCATCGCCTTGGCGGCGGTCTTCCGCTTGGCGGTCGCCGCGCTCGCCGCCTTGCGCTGGCTCGTGCGACCGCTCGCTGGTCCGCGAGCACTGCCAGCCGGTTTAGCCTGCCCCGATTCCATGCCTCTAATACTCCCCAAGCCGTCCGCCATCCAATACCACGGCTCAGCAGCCCATGAGGTCTCGCGCAGGGCGTTCATCCCAAAGGCCTCAGCTCCCCCCTGGACCACATCTCCCACCTTGCCACCTCGATGCCAGGTTGCGCAGCACGACCGCC
>JASHXW010000068.1 GCA_030043395.1 Streptosporangiaceae bacterium | reverse complement strand
CTGGGCACCGTTCCCTGAGCGACCGCCAAGCTCGGCTGTCGCGCCAGAGAACGAGAGCTGGGCTTCTTCTGAGCCGCTGACGACTTCCGGATCGACGCCGAGTATCCGGCGCACGCCGGCAGTGAACTCACCGGAGTTGGACGCGTCTCGCGTGGCACTCGTCGCCACCAGGCGCACCGCGCTCGCTCCAGAGTCGTTGATGGTCCGCGCGTATTGCTCGAGTACCGCGAACGTCCTGGCGAGGGCCTCGGGAGCGAGCTTGCCCGTGGCATCGACGCCTTGGCCAAGCCTCACGATTTCCATCCGGCGGTCCAGGTCGATCAGCGAGTTCCTGGCAGGGCTGATATCGGCGATCAGCAGCCGCAGCGAGTTCGTGCCGCAGTCGATCGCGGCGACCCGACGCGTGCCCGCTGGGCTCATGACCCCTCCGCCTCCTCTGCGCGGTCCTCGCGGCGACTGGCGACGACGTGATCCGCCGGCAGCTCGACGCACGGGCCTGCACTCCACCACGTGCCCATGGCCAGTATCGCCTCGGCGCCGAGCGGGTTGGAGCCCGGTGCGGCCAGTTCATGCGCGGCCAGGGCATGCAGGCACTTCACCCGGTCAGGCATGCCTCCGGCAGTCGCCGCCCCAGGCGGCAGCGGCTGGACGCCTGCGGCTGCGGCTGCACGTGCTCGCCGGGCCGCGTAGTCGCGATCTGCGGCCAGGTACGCCTCGCGCAGTGCGGGGTCGGCCGCCAGCCTGGCCGTCATCTCGCGCATCAGCCCCCCAGCCTCCAGCCGGCTGGCCGCCGCGCACGCGCGAACGCAGGTCAGGTAGTACAGCGTGGGGAATGGCGTGCCGTCTGCCAGCCTCGGCGCGGTCTCGATGACGTCAGGCAGGCCGCACGGGCACCTGTGGGCCACGGCGCGCGGGTCGCGAGGCCGCCGGCCAAGCTGGAGCGTGACTGCCTCCATGTCGGCGGCATCCAGGCTCACCCGCGCCGCACCTTGCCAGTCGCGCCCTTGCCCGTCGCGCCCTTGCCCGTCGCGCCCTTGCTGGTCCCGCCGGCGCCCGACCC
This sequence comes from Streptosporangiaceae bacterium, assembly GCA_030043395.1. The sequence goes on along the minus strand of JASHXW010000068.1, from coordinate 3,136 downwards.
AGCATCAGCTTGCTCCACCGAGGACCACAGCCGGTCGTACCACGGCACCGCCGCCCGGCTGGCTGAGGCATGCTTCGCTGTCCGCGGGGCCGGGGCGATGATCTCGTAGCACATCTGGTTCGGCAGGCACATGTGCAGCCGGTCCCGTGCTTGCTGCTCGATGTACCCCGGGGTCTTCAGCCTGGCCTGCTCCTGCTCAAGCTGATGCAGGTGAGCGAGGACATGCGCCCGGCGTGCCATCAGCGCATCGATCTGCCTGCGCTGGGCCAGGTACTCCCTGACCGGATAAGCCAGGCTCAGCGCTATGGCGCACAGGACCACGGCGAGAATGGCCGCGCGCGGCGTGAAGTGCGGGCGGGCAGGGCCTGGCCGCGCTGGCCGGGCCTGGCTAGTCACGCGCCGGCAGCCGTGAAGCGCGGGAACGCGGCGCGCCCGGCGTACTCGGCTGCGTCGTCTAGGCGCTCTTCGATCCGCAGCAGCTGGTTGTACTTCGCCACCCGCTCAGACCGTGCCGGAGCTCCCGACTTGATCTGGCCGCAATTCATTGCCACCACGAGGTCGGAGATGGTGGTGTCCTCGGTCTCACCAGACCGGTGGCTCATCTGGCAGCGAAAGCCGTTGCGCTGCGCGATATCGGCGGCGACGAACGTCTCCGTCAGCGTTCCGATCTGATTGACCTTGACGAGCAGCGCGTTCGCCGACCGCTCGGCGATGCCGCGGCGCAGCCGCTCGGGATTGGTCACGAACAGATCGTCTCCGACGATCTGCACCTTGTCTCCCAGGGCGGCGGTCAGCTGCTGCCAGCCCGACCAGTCGTCCTCGGCTAGCGGATCCTCGAGCGAGACGATCGGGTAGGCATCCAGCCAGCTCGCGTACACGGCCATCATCTGCTCGGCAGTCTTGGCGCTGCCCTCGAACGTGTACCCGTCGTCGCCGTGGAACTCGCTAGCCGCAGCGTCGATGGCCAGCGCGACGTCGTCGCCAGGGGTGAACCCGGCTATGCCGATCGCCTCGATCAGCAGATCCAGGGCGGCCTGGTTGTGCGACAGATCCGGCGCGAAACCGCCCTCGTCACCGACCCCGGTGTTCAGGCCCTGCTTCTTGAGCACCGACTTCAGCGCGTGGTATGTCTCGGCTCCCCAGCGCATCGCTTCGGAGAACGTAGCCGCGCCGATCGGGGCGATCATGAATTCCTGGATGTCGACGTTCGTGTCGGCGTGCGCGCCGCCATTGAGGACATTCATCATCGGCACCGGCAGCAGGTGGGCATGCGGCCCGCCGAGATAGCGGAACAACGGCAGCTGGGCAGACTCGGCGGCCGCGCGCGCCGCCGCCAGGCTGACGCCGAGTATGGCATTGGCGCCGAGCCTGGACTTGTCCGGTGTCCCGTCCAAGTCGATCATGGCGAAGTCGATCAGGCGCTGCTCGTCCGCGTCCTGGCCGAGCAGCTCGGGCTGGATCTCGTCGATGACGGCGCTGATCGCCTTCTCGACGCCCTTGCCGCCGTACTCCGGCCCGCCGTCCCGCAGCTCGACCGCCTCGAAGGCGCCAGTGGACGCCCCGCTGGGAACGTCTGCCCGGCTATGCGTGCCATCGTCAAGGACGATCTCGACCTCGATGGTCGGGTTGCCGCGCGAATCCAGGATCTGCCTGGCATGGATGGCCTCGATCGATGGCACGAGAAACTCCCGTATCGGCGTCGGCTGCCTACTCGTCGGAGCCTAGCCGAGCACCGTGAATCAGGGGCGACCGGCACGCCGGACTCGGCCGGGCGGCGTCCTGCAGCGCGGAGTTAACCCCCCAGCGCTCGGTCGATCGCGTCCTTGGCCTCCTTCAGCCCGACGCCGGTCCGCTCCCGGTACAGCTTGATCGCCTCGATCTTGCGGGTAGCCGCGAGCTGCATGATGTCGGCAGGGACGCCATTGATCATGCCGGGCGGCGCCAGTGGCTGGCCGCCCAGGTCCGGCGCATTGGACGCGCGCATGTCGCTGAAGCCGGTGACCGGCCCGAAGGACGCAGGCCCGGAGTCGAACGACACCGAGTCGAAGGACGTCATCCCGCCAGTGCCGGCGCCATAGCGAGCGTAGGGATAGCTCGTGGTGCTGCCCAGGTGCTCGAGGTAGGCCTCGATGTGATCGAGGCGGTTGCGGAGTTCCCGCAGAGCCTCAGCCTCCATTTCGTCCAACGCGGTCCTCCCAGGTCTGGACGCGGTCTTTGAACACCCTCGCAGCATGCCTGAGTTCAAGCTCAGGATCCAGACCTTCGGCACGAGCCCGGGCGACCAACGCGAAAAGCTCCGCTCCGATCGGGTTGACCTCAGCGTCGGCCAGGCCAGCCAATTCGGCAGGCACGCCGGCGGAGGCGGCGCGTTTTTGCAGCTGGGCGGCTAGCGAGAGAGCTGGCTGGCCCATCGGGACGCCGTCGAGCGAGGAGACTGGCCCGCCACCCGCCGCGCGCTCGCTGGCCTTGATGGCGTCCCAGTTCGCCTTGACCTCGTCGGGACCCGAGACTGCGACGTCGGCGAAGACATGCGGATGCCTGCGGACGAGCTTCGCCGAGATTCCCCTTGCCACGTCGTCGACAGTGAAGCCGGTTCCGTCGGTCCGCTCGGCCGCGACTCGCGCGTGGAAGAGCACTTGGAGCAGCACGTCGCCAAGCTCCTCGCGCAGGTCGGCCATGTCCTGCTGCTCAAGCGCCTCGAGCGCTTCGTATGTTTCCTCGAGCAGGTACGGCGCCAGTGACTGATGCGTCTGCTTGGCATCCCACGGGCACCGCCTGCGCAGGGTGTCCATGATCGCGACGAGCTCGAGCAGAGCCGCTCCAGGCTCGGCCGGCCCGTCGGCTTCAGCTAGCACTTCGTGGTGGTCCCGGCGGACTTCGCCGACGACTTCGCGGTCAGCGACGCTGCGGACAGCGTGCTGGTTGCTGGCACGACCTCGAGCGAGCTGTAGTCCAGGACACCGTATTGCGGGTTGACCTTGATGCTCATGCTCTTGGCCGCCAGGCACTGCACGCGGTCAAGGCGCGCAAGCAGCGCATCCTCCTCCGCGCTGGTCTTCGGCGTCACGCCGTTCTCGAGCCTGGTGACGACCTTGGACTGGATCGCGAACCACCGGCCAAGCTGCGACAGCATGTC
>JASHXW010000067.1 GCA_030043395.1 Streptosporangiaceae bacterium | reverse complement strand
CTCAGGGCGCCGCTGACCAGTGCCTCGCCCTGGTTGAAGGCCGGGAACAGCCGCTCGATGACCGCGACTCCCTTGGGCTCGAGGCTGACCAGCACGAGCCGGCCGTCGCCGTCGTGCGCCCGGCGCTTAGCCAGGCCGCGCTTCTCCAGCGTCTTCAGGACGCCGGTCAGGGTGCCCTTGGTGACGCCAGCCTCGTTGGCCAGGTAGCGGGTCTGCTGCTCACCCCAGATCCACAGCACGAACAGCACCGTGAACGCCGCCCAGGAAAGGTCCTCGTCAGCGAGCACCTGGCGTTCCATGTGATTGCGGATCACATTGGCTGCGCGGTAGATATTCGATACCGCCGCCATGGCTGCGAAGTCGAGCGGCTGGTCGCCGATCCTGCTGCGGATGTCACGCTCGGCTCGCGAGAGCTCGCGAGCGGTGCCAGTGGCAAGTCGACGTGACATGTCACGATGGTACGCGCGCCAGCGCCGTCAAGCCCGGGCTGACCGCGCGGCGCGGGCGAGGCTGGCCGGCAGCTCCCGGGCGCCGGATACACCAGGGCCAGGTGGGCGCCCGGGTTCACCGGGGCCCGGGCGGGGTAAGGCCCGGATGGAACGGACGTAGGCGGGCACGCGGGGGCATGGCCGCACGGGGATTCGGTCCGTTGCCAGGCCACGGGGGGTTGGCATGCGCCGGTGGCGGTTGTGGTTGACGCTGGTGGCAGTACTCGTCGTCGGGGGAATCGCGGGCGGCCTGATCGGCTCCGCGATGGCCTCCTCGAGCGGGACTTCGTCGGGCACCGCTTCAGCAAATACGTCGTCCGCGGCATGCTCGGCGACGTCGGTGGCCGACAAGGTCTTGCCGAGCGTCGTGACGATCGCGGTCAAAGGGCCGAACGGCAGCGAAAGCGGCGTCGGGTCCGGCGAGGTGATCAAGTCCGACGGCTATATCCTGACCAACAATCACGTCATTGCCGCCGCTGCATCTGGCGGTTCGGTCGAGGTGCTGTTCTCCGATGGTGCCACCGAGCCGGCGACCATCACCGGCCGCGATCCGCTCACAGACCTCGCGGTGATCAAGGTCCACGCCGAACGTGGACTGAAGGTCATAGCGCTGGGCTCGTCGAATTCGGTCCAAGTCGGCGAGCCGGTGGTCGCCCTGGGCGCGCCGCTCGGCCTGTCCGGCACGGTGACCACTGGCATCATCAGCGCGCTTGACCGCACGGTGCAGGTTCCCGGAGAGAACGACAGGTCAGCGCTGCTGGTCTCCGCACTGCAGACCGATGCCGCGATCAACCCGGGCAACAGCGGAGGCGCCCTGGTCAACTGCGACGGCCAGCTCGTGGGCGTTCCGACGGCTGGCGCATCGGTGCCGAGCTCCTCGGGCGAGGCCACTGGCGGGAACATCGGCATCGGCTTCGCCGTACCGGTCGCCATCGCCAAGACCATCTCCAGCGAGATCATCGCCACAGGTCGCGCGACCCACTCCTACTTTGGCCTGGAGACCACGCCGATCCCGGCCGAGTCCGCCGCGCAGGCCGGGGTGCCCGAGGGGCTGTTCGTGGCCGGAGTCGTCCCCGGCGGCCCGGCTGCCCATGCGGGCCTGCGCCAAGGCGACGTGATCACCAAGGTCGATGGCGCGGCGGCGACCAGCAACGTGCAGCTCCAGGAGCTGACCTTGACCAAGAAGCCGGGCGACACGGTGCCGGTCGACTACACGCGCGATGGCAAGTCGGCCACCGCCACCATCACCCTGGGTACGCAGCCGTAGCGGCCGAGCGCCTAGGGGCTCGCGGCCAGCGAACCCGTCTGCCCTACCCGGCCAGCTCGCTGATCCTCGCGAACGTCTGGGCGGACCAGTCGTGCGACTCTGGCTTCATCAGCACGCTGCGCAGGATTCGCGCCTTGTCCACATCGAGAGTGACATCGCCGTGCCGTCGCCCGAGGGCGTCGGCCGTAACCGTGAGCGTGCTGAGGAAGACAGGATTCTCCTCGTCCATGCCGTCCCTGAGGATCCGGGCGCTTGCCTGATCGATCTCGGACAGGCTCGGGTGAGCGGTAACCGGATAGTAAGTGACAATGTCGAGCTCGGGCCGCTGGTAAAGGCGCAGCCGGTCCGATGCTGCGAGCAGTTCCGACCAGTCAAGGGCGGCCATCCGGCAGGCGGCGAGCACCTGGCCTAGCCCGTCCGGCGACAACGGCAGGAGCTGCAACGTCAGCCACAGCGCTGCGGCTGCCGCGCCCGCTCGGGAGCACTCCAGGCTGATCTCGCCTAGGTGCAGCTCGTCGGAGGTGAAGTAGGTATAAGGCGAGTCGTGCGCGTAGAACCGCCCGACGGCCGGGTCGCGGAACAGCACCGTCCCGCATCCGTACGGTTGCAGCCCGTGCTTGTGCGGGTCGACGACGACCGAGTCGCACTCTGCGATCGCCTGCCAGGGCGCGGGGTCCAGCCCGGCTGGGTCTTCCCGCCCGGCAAGAAGCGTGAAGAAGCCGCCGTACGCGGCGTCAACGTGCACTCGAACGCTGTGCCTTCGGGCAACTGCGAGTACCTCGTGCACCGGGTCGATCGCGCCAAGGCCGGTCGTGCCCGCCGTCGCGACCACGGTGCCGATGTTCCCGCTCGCCAGCATGGCGTCTAGGGCGCCAAGGTCGATCCGGCCGGCTGCGTCGGTCTCGATCGCGGTCCCGGTCATGCCAAGCACGCCGCACATCCGGCTGTGCGTGTAGTGCGCCTCGGCGCTGTAGGCGATGCCGCGGCCGGGATACAGTTCGCGCGCGACGTACAGGGCCTCGAGGTTCGCGATCGTGCCGCTGCTGGTCAGGTGACCGAGATGAGTCTTCAGCCCGAACATCCCGGCGAGGTCGGCGACGACCTCCTTCTCCATCTCCGACGTCACCTTGCCGCCGTCGAGCGCGTGATTGTTGGGGTTCACGAGCATGGCGGCCAGGTAGCCGGCGACCGCCGCCAGGTGCGGCGGCTTGAGCATCTGGCCGACGTAGGACGGATGGAAGTAGGGATAGTTCCCGGCCATCCGCTCCGCGAAGACATCGAACGCAGCCTTGAACCGCTCGTCGCTGACGCGCAGCGACGAGTGCTGTTCGAAGGCGGGATAGGTAGCCTCCCAGCGGCGCACCGAGTCCAGCGCGCGGGCCACCCAGGCATCGAGATCCATCGCAGCTCCAGACTCAGTTACGGATCGGCGGCCGGATGCCGCGGAATTCCCAGTCGCCGCCGAGCGCCGTGGACAGCACTTCCTCGCTCTCCGACGGCTGCGCACCATACTCCGCCGGAATGCCGGCGGGTCCGGCCACGACGTGGTTGGACAGCCGTCCGAGACCCTCGACCTCGACGTCCACCACGTCGCCAGGCTGGACTGGCCGCGAGTTAGCCGGCGTCCCCGACAGCAGGACGTCTCCCGGGTACAACGTGATCGTCCTGGCGATGTCGGCCACGAGGTAATGCATGTCCCAGGTCATCTCGTCGGTCGAGCCGTCCTGGGCCAGCTCGCCGTTGACGAAAGTGCGCAGCCGCTTGCCGTGAAAGTCCCAGCCGGTGACCAGGCCAGGACCCAGCGGCGCCATCGTGTCCGAGCCCTTGACGCGCAGCATCGACCCGGCATCGGTATCGCGGAAGTCATGCAGGCCGAAGTCGTTGCCGATCGTGTAGCCCGCGATGTAGTCGCCGGCCGCCGACGGCGGAACCCCTCGACAGGCCCGGCCGATCACGATCGCGACCTCGCCCTCGTAGTTGAGGTACTTGCAGTTGGCCGGCCTGACCACGGCGCCGCCGTGGCCGACAAGCGCGGAGACCGGCTTCTGGAAGTAGGTCGGCGCCTTGGGCAGCGTCGCGCCGAACTCGGTGACCCGGCTGCGGTGATTGAGGTGTACCGCGATGATCTTGCTGGGAACCACCGGCGGGAGGTGCACGGCCTCGCTGGCCGGGACGCGGCGGCCATCCCCGGCGACGAGCTCGTCGCCGTCCCTGAGTACCGTCACCGCGGCACCGTCGAGCAGGATCCGCCGGTACTCCGGCATCTGGCCCCCTAGCTTCTCAGGGAATGTTCCATGATCTAGAAGACCTGGTCGGCGGTGTTGCCGACCTACTCTTCTAGATCTTTGCTGGCTGCGCGGCGGCCGTCCAGCCGTCGCTGGGGCGGTCGAACCAGATGTGCACCTGGCCCGTGCCGACCGAATTCTCGTACTCGCTGAACAGCCGACCAGGCGCGGTCACCGCCCCGGCCCCGAGCGCCCCGATCATGATCAGGTAGTGGGCGAACCTTGCCTCGGGCCGGACCGCGAGGAAGTCATCCATCGTGCTGATCACCTT
>JASHXW010000009.1 GCA_030043395.1 Streptosporangiaceae bacterium | reverse complement strand
GCGGTTGCGGCTGCCTCGCTGGCGGCCCTGGCTGCTTGCGCCGCCCGGTGCGCGGCGATCCAGGTCGCACCCCAGTCGTCGCGGTCGAGCAGCAGGTCGCAGGCCCGCGCTGCCCGCACCAGCTCCGGCGACCTGGCGTCCATGATCGCGCTGGTCAGGCCTGCAGCACTGGCCATGGGCAAGAACGCGGCCACCAGCGCGGTCCGGTCCGGCATGCCGAACGAGACGTTGGACGCGCCGAGCGCGGTGTTGACGACGTATCGCTCGCGCAGCAGCTCGAGCGTCTGCAAGGTGCGGACCACGACGTAAGTGTCGGCGCCGATCGGCATCGCCAGCGGGTCGATCATGACGTCCTCGATCGGGATGCCGTACTGGCCCGTCGCCGTTTCGATGATCTTGCTGGCCAGCTCGAGTCGTCGCTCCGGCTCGGCCGGTATCTCCTCCTCGTCGTTGGGCAGCCCGATGACCGCCGCCCCGTACCTGGCCACCAGCGGCAGTATCGCCTCGAGCCGCTCGTCCTCGGCGGTCACCGAGTTGACCAGCGCCTTTCCCTCGTAGGCGGCGAGGCCGGCCTCGAGCACCTCGACGATCGAGGAATCCAGGCACAGCGGCAGGTCGGTGAGGGACTGGATCAGGCGGACCGCCTTCGACATCAGCGCTGCCTCGTCGGCCAGCGGGGCGCCCATGTTCACGTCGAGAACCATGGCGCCGCCAGCGACCTGCTGCGCGACGTCGATCTCCACTCGGGACAGGTCATCGCGCCTGAGCTGTTCCTGGAAGAGGCGCCGCCCTGTCGGGTTGATCCGCTCTCCGATCACGCAGAACGGCCGGCTCGCGCCGATGACGACTTCCTTGGTCGCGGACCTCAGCACGGTCTCCATCGCGGCGACCAGGCTCAGGCGGGCAGTGCTGTGGCGACAGTGGAGCTTGCCGCACCAGCAGCAGCGGCGGTGCGGCGCGCGGCGATGAGTTGCTTCGCCTTCACGACGGCCGCAGACGCGTCGGCGGCGTACCCGTCCGCGCCGACCACGTCCGCGTACTCCTGGGTCACCGGCGCGCCGCCCACCATGACCAGCACATTGTCGCGCAGCCCTGCCTTGTTCAGCGCGTTGATGTTGGCCTTGAACATGGGCATCGTCGTGGTCAGGAACGCGGAGAAGCCGACGATGTCTGGCTGGTGCTCGGTCACGGCGTCGACGAACCTCTCGGGTGAAACCTGCACTCCGAGGTCGATGACCTGGAATCCAGCGCCCTCGAACATGATGTTCACCAGGTTCTTGCCGATGTCATGCACGTCGCCCTTGACGGTGCCCATGACGACCTTGCCGATCGTCGCTGCCCCGGTCTCGGCCAGCAGCGGCCGCAGGATCTCCAGCGCGCCCGCCATGGCCTTTCCGGCGATCAGCATCTCGGGCACGAAGAAGTCGCCCCGCTCGAACCTGGCGCCTACCTCCTCGAGCGAGGGAATGAGCGCTTCGTAGAGCAGCGTCTCAGGACCGAGCCCGGCGGCAAGGCCAGCGTTGGTCAGGTCGAGTACAGCCGGCGCATTGCCGACCAGCGTCAGGTCATACAGCTGACGGAGCAGCTCTTCGTTCGTCATGAGAAAACCTTCGGTACGGCGACGGGACCAGCGAGCGTGGCTGACAGGGCACGGGCGACCGCGGTGCACTGGGCGGCAGTCGCAGGAATCTGATCGGACGTGAGCCGGGAGGCCGGACCGGAAACCGAGATCGCGGCGATGGCTGTCGCGCCGCCGGCGAAAACCGGTGCCGCGACCGCGACGAGGCCGGGTTCGAGTTCCTCGTCGGTGACCGCATAGCCGCGGTCACGAACCGCGGCGATCTCGGCTTGCAGCGCCTGCTTCGTCGTGATCGTCTTCGGGGTGCGAGCCTGGAGCGGCCGGGATGGCATGGTGGCGGCTCCGAAGGCCAGCAGCACCTTGCCGAGCGCCGAGCAGTGCAGCGGCACGGCGAGCCCGACCCAGTTGGTGCCGCCGATCATGTAGCGGCTGTCGACCTGGGCGATCTGCTCGACTCGCATGGCGTCACTGTCCGCGCCGCCCCCGTATGCGCGGGCAGTGACGCCCGCGTCGGTACCGCCAGAGGCGACACCGAGGTTGATCGTCTCCGAGGTCAGCTGGCCTAGCTGTTCGAGGAACGGCTGGGCGACGGCGACCAAGTCAGCTTCGGCCGTTCCGCGCCAGGCATACCTGACGAAGAGCGCACCCGGCCAGAACCGGCCGTCGTCATCGCGCCGGACAAGCTGATGCCGTTCAAGAGCCATCAGAAGACGCGAGGTCGTCGACTTCGCCAGGCCGCAGGCTGCTGTCAGCTCGGTGAAGCTGGCGGGCTCAGCGCCATGTACGACCTGGGTCAGCAGCATCGCCGCCCGGTCGATGGCCTGTGTCCCGTTCGGGCTGGTCACCGTGCGTCCTCCGACTTGGCTGACCGGCATCGCGCCTACTGGCGCGACATCGATCAGTTCCATATTCCGGAACTGAGTTCTACTATGTGATCCTAGGTTTCCCCGGTGATAACGGTCAAGGCTGCCGTTAGCCACTGGTCATCCGGCCCGCTCCGCACCGATCCGAGGTGGCGATGTTCCGCAATCAGATGCCCCGTTACGAGATCCTTTCGCCCGACGCGGTCGGCGTTCTGGAGAAGGGCTGGCAGCGGATCGTCAGCGAGCTCGGCGTGCAATTCGCCAAGCCGGAGGCGGTCGAGCTGTTCCGCCAGGCCGGCCAGCAGGTCGACGGCGAGGTGGTCAAGCTCGACCCGGACTTCGTGCTCGAGCAGGTCGCCAAGGCCCCGGCCGAGCTCGACGTGCAGGCCAGGAACCCCGCGCACAGCGTGCATATAGGTGGCGACCAGATGGCCTTCGGCGCGGTCTACGGCTCGCCGTTCGTCCGCGAGGGCGACGTGCGCAGGGACGCCTCCATGGACGACTTCCGCAAGCTCGCGATGCTGTCCCAGTCCTTCGACGAGCTGGACTCGGCTGGCGGAGTGATCTGCGAGCCCAACGACGCTCCGCTGGACTCGCGCCACTTGGACATGATCTACGCGCTGCAGACCCTGACCGACAAGATCTACATGGGCAATGTCGTTTCCGGGCCGAACGCTGCCGACACGATCAAGATGACCGAGATCCTCTTCGGCGGCGCTGGGGGAAAGGGCAGGGCGGCAAT
>JASHXW010000066.1 GCA_030043395.1 Streptosporangiaceae bacterium | reverse complement strand
TCTTGGTCGCGACGGTGCAATGAGTCTGATCCAGCTCCATCCTGGCCCTCGGCGCGCCCTCAGCGGCCCGCTCGAGCTGAGCGGTCAGCCCGGCGAGCTCATCGGGAACGCGCAGCCCGAGCCCGCCGCAGCAGTCACAACGCAGGTCAACCGACGCCCGCTGCCCGCCCAGCAGTTGCCTGGCCTGCGGTGTGAGGCTGACCGGCCGGGAGCGCTCAACGACAGCCCGCTTGCGCAGCTCGTTGCAGACCGCCGTGACGATCGGGACGGGAAGCTCGGCATCCCGGCTGATCTGGCTCGTCGGGACCGGCTCGCTGCGGGCGATGACGCGCAGGACGTCGCGTACGCCGGACTCGCCCTCGGCGAGGCCGACGGCTTCGGCCACCTCGGCGCTGATCGCGTCGATATCCATCTGCTCGCTTCTTCTCGTGTGCAGCATCGATCGGCAGAGCTACGCGGCCAGGCAGCCAGCGAGGTCTGATGGCCTGGTCCTGCGGTATCCTGCCACATCATGCCCGGTATGGAACCGGCCGGCAGGTATGCCGAGCTGCGGCGCCAGGAGGCTTCATCGCCCAAGGTGCTGTATGCCGTCGATGCGCTTGCCGCCGCTGACTCGCCAGTGCACGACCTCAGAGCACTCACGCATGCCGCGATGAATGCTGTCAACGCCGGGGCCGGTCACGTGCTCGAGTCCGCGCACGTGGTCTTTCCTAACGGCGCGATCACCCTGGTGCTGGTGCTGGCCGAGTCGCACCTGAGCGTGCACACCTGGCCGGAGGAGAGCTTGGTCGCGATCGACCTGTTCAGCTGCGGGGCGATCGACGGCGATGCCGTGATCGCCGACCTAGTGCGCGCACTCGGCTTGGCATCGGCGCGAACGCGCGAGCTGCCGCGCGGAATCTGAGCAGGACGGGATCAGACGGTGGACGGGCACCTGCGGACCGCGCGGATGCTGCTGCGCCGGTTCACCGAGCAGGACGCGGACTGGCTGGCTGACCTGCACGGCAACCCGGCGGTCATGCGCTACATAGACGACGGGCAGCCGGTACCGCGGTCGGTCGTCACCGGCGAGGAACTGCCGCGGATGCTGAGCGACTACGCCGCGCTGCCCGCTGGCCTTGGTCGTTACGCGGCGATCGATCGCGCGGGTGCCACGCCGGTTGGCTGGTTCGCCATGCGCCCGCCGAGGGGCCTCGGGCTGCGACACGACGAACCCGGCGCGCTGGAGATCGGCTACCGGTTGTTCCCGGCCTGCTGGGGCCAGGGGTACGCCACCGAGGGAGCCAGGGCGCTGGTCACCCGGGCCTTCGCCGAACTGGGCGCCCAGCGGGTGGTTGCCACCACCATGACCGTCAACCTGGCTTCCCGCCGCGTCATGGAGAAGGCCGGCCTGTCGCTCGTGCGCACTTTCTTCGAGGAGTGGCCGAGCTATATCGATGGCGCTGAGTTCGGTGACGTGGAGTACGCGGTCTCCAGGCGGGACTGGCTCACCAGCCAAGCTCGCGCAGGCCTCGTCACTGATGCCGAAGTGGTGGCCGACCTCGTGGATCAGTGTCCTGCGGACCTGCTCTGCGACCTCGGGCTCTGACGAGCAGATCGCGCAGATCGCGCGCCGGTAGATGGTGATCCGGTCGGGCAGCATGCCCGCGTACTGGGTATTCCGGCTGGTCAGCGGAACCCCTTGATACAAGCCGAGCAGGCCACGTGGCCCGGGTCCGTGCTCCACGGTCACCGCGACGTTCTGCATCAGCTTGCCGAACTCTTCGGGCAAGCCGTCAAGCGCTGTCGCCACCATCTCCTCGAACCGCTCAGGGTCGACGTAGATCACGTCGTTCGCCAGCCTCAGGCGCTCGCGGCCGCGAGCCGGACTGTGGCCCGCCCGGCTCTCGCGCACTGCGTTGGCACCGCTCCAGAATGGCAGGAGCACAGCCGCCCGGCCAGGTGAAGCACGCGCCTGGCTAGCGCGCCGAGCTGGTCTCAGCCAGTTCGGCCGCAGGCAGCCAGCGAGCCCGGGTCGGCTTGCGGAGGACCATGCGGTCCTGTGGCCGGTACTCACGTGACCCGGCTGCGGCTGCGTAGTGGGTCACGGCGATCGACGTCGTCCCGCCTGGCTCGGCCGGAACCACGTCGAACGCCGCGAAGCCGAACCGGCCTTCCTCGCGATAGGCCGACCAGGGCGCTGGCTCGGTCTCGTGGATTGCCACGCGCTGCACCTGCGGGTCGCCCGGGCGCACCCCAGCGATCACGATGCCCTCGTCCGGGCCGTGCGCCCGCCTGCTTGCCGACGTGTAAGGGTGACCTCCCCCGCCGATGGTCACGTGGACCGTCCCCAGCGTCGTGTCGGCCCCATGCGGATCCTCGCTCGCCGGGGCGGGGGTCAGCACGGAGCTGCCTGACAGCACGCCGCGGACCGGGAAGGTCCGCTCGAAGTGGTGCTCGTGGCCGGCAAGAACCAGGTCGACGCCGTAAGCGTCGAACAGGGGCAGCCACTGTTGCCTGACGCCCAGATCAGCGCCGTTGAAGTGCGCCGAGGACATGGCGACCTGGTGCATGAACACGACGATCCAGTCGATGTCCTCGCTGTCCCTCGCGGCGGCGAGTTCACGCTCGAGCCAGCGCCGCTGCGCGCCGCCGCTGTACCCGTGTATGTAGGGGTCAAAGTCGCGCTTGGCATAGTCAGGCATGCTGTCGCGCCGGACGCCGCTGAATCCCCCGTCTTGCAAGCACACGTCGTCGTTGTTGAGCGCCAGCACCCTGACCGGCCCAGCCGTGAATGCGTACCAGTTGCCCCGGTATCGAGGCATTCCGTTCGCTGGCAGCTCGAACCGGGTCTGGAATGCCAGGTACCCGTCGGAGCCGTTGCCGACCTCATTCTCGTGGTTGCCGGGAACGGGCATCCACGGCCGGTGCCGCGCCGAGCGGCTGATGCTGGCGAAGTACGAAGTCCAGGTGGCGACGGGCTCGTCGCTGGCGTTGGCATAACACAAATCGCCGTTGATCAGGTGGAACAGCGGGTCCAGCGACTCAACGGCATCGACCACGTAGCCGGCGTTGGGCGAGCTAGGCCCGATGCCGCGGCCAACCGGCGCGGGAATCGACTGGTCGCCAAAGCTGGTGAAGCGGAACGGGCGGGAGCGACCGCGCGGCGCCGTCCGGAACGAGCCACCCGCAGGCTCGGCTCCGTCGTGCAGTGCTTCATAGGCGTACTGGCTGTCGGGCTCTAGGTGGTCGAGGCTCGCGTGATAGGTCCACACGGTCTCACCGGTCATCGCGTCCGTGTAGGCGCGCTCTTGCGCCTCGATCTGGCAGCCCGGCCAGCCGCCGGGCCGCTCTGCCGGGCCGTAGCGCAGCCGGGGCCTAGCCACCGCCGCCGCAGCGGCCCAGGAGACCGAGACCTGCGTGGCGGCGTCAGCGCCGAACTGGACGTGCAGTTGCTCGGGCGGCGGGGCTCCGGCGATGTCTGGTCGGTGGATGAAGGACGCGGCTTGGTGGCCGGTCGGCATCGGCAAAGCCCCCGTAGTAGCTCGCTTGGCGCGGACTGCTTCGATTATCGCCGACGAGGTTGTCCTGACGGTTCACGGAGGGTAAACGCCGCTGGTCACAGCGGTAAAAGCTGCTGGTCGCGAGAACGTGCTCACGACCAGCTACCACAGGTCGCCGGTCGTGAGCACGTAGATGAACGGCACCAGCGGGATGATGACGAAGATCGCCCACACGACCTTGGCGAAGGTTCGCATGTTCCGGCGGGTGGCCAGGTCGATCCAGATGAGGATCACTGCTAGCGGGTGGATGAAGCAGAGCAGGACCTCGATCAGCTTCTTCATGCAGCCAATCTACCGGCCATCAGGAGCACCTATTTCAGTGCGATCGCCCACTCGCCGTCGGGCCCGTTGCCGCCGGACTCGGGATTGGCGATCAGGAGCTGCCGGAGGCCTCCGGCAGTCGGGCGCTGGTGCTCCATGGCCCAGTGGAACAGGCTCTCGATGACGGGAGTGAGCTGAGCCGCTGCCAGCCTGGCCTGCCCGGTATGGACGTATGCCTCCTGGTGAGCAGGCTCAGTGCGCAGCTGCAGGTCGGCGAATCCCTCGGCGATCTGCTCGGCGTCGCCGGCGGGTACTGGCCAGCACAACTCGACCGGCCCGTCGCTGTCTTCGCTCACCTCGCCGTGGAAGATCATGAACGGGGCCGTGACCGGATCGTGCGGCTGGGGCTTAGCGACCGGGCGGACGCGGGCGATCATGTCCCGCCCGATGGCAAGCAGCTCGTCGGTGTGCGCGTACCGCACCGTGCACAGGACACTGCGCGCTGGCATGTCGCGGAGGCTGATCTCATACATCTCGGGTTCCTTCCCGTGCAGGCGGTCCACGAGGTAGCCAGCCAGCTCGCGCCGGGCTGCGTGATCGGCCTCGGCGTCAGCCCAGTAGCTGAGAATGCGCTCGGCGGCAGCGCAGGAATCCAGGCCAAGAATCACCTTGATCTGCGCCAGCGGCACGCCGAGCTGCCGCAGCGATGCCACCAGGCGGGCCTGGTCCAGCTGCGTCTCCGCGTACCAGCGGTAACCGGAATCGGCGTCGACTCTGGCAGGCAGCAGCAACTCAAGCTCGTCATACAGCCGCAGCGCCTTCTGGGACAGGCGCGTGCGCGCTGCGAACTCACCGATGCCCATCAGGCTCACGGACGGCTCCCTCGTTCCGGGCGGGCGCCCGGCCGACCTAACTGTGCGGTCTCCCCGAAGGGGAAGGTCAAGCCGCCGTGAGGTACATCGAGCGGGTTCCCTGCCGGGAACTAGCTACTGCTCGCGGAAGCCGCCGAGGAATCGCCGGAACACCCCGCCCTCACGCGGCAGCGCCGCCTCCGGCGGCGGCGCCTCAGCACGCTCGTGGCCCTCGGGCTCGTCGTAATCGGCCCTGGCGATGGCATCGACGACCTGGCCCTCGTCGAACTCGTCCGAGCCAGGGATCTCCGGTATGAAGCCGACAAGGTCGCCGTCAAGCAACACCTCGGCCTCCAGGTGAGTCCCGCCCTCAGCACCCCAGATGGCATCCCGGCCATCCGGCAGGTGGACGCGGACGCCGTAGATGTCGACGCCGAGATTGGCCAGGTGCGCATCGATACCGCGTTCCCTGAGCGCATCCATGACGTGCAGTGCCCTGTTCTCCTCCATGCACTAAAGCTACCGGCCACTGGCGCATATCCCGGTCAGATGCCTTCACTAGGTACGCGCGTGCGGGAGATGCCGCCCCGGCGCGCGGCTGCACGCTGCGTGATCATTGCCATATGGGAATCGGCAAGAGGCAAGCCAGTGAGTATCTGCGCCGGATCGGCGTTGCCGAGCGCGCGAGCCTGGATGCGCAGGCACTCGCCGAGCTGCACCGGGCTCACCAGCTGGCGGTGCCATTCGAGAACCTCAGCATCCACCTGGGCGAGCCCATCTCGCTCAGCGGGGCCGACCTGCTCGACAAGCTCGTCACCAGGCGCCGCGGCGGCTTCTGCTACGAGCTCAACGGGGCGTTCGCGATGCTGCTCGAGGCGCTCGGCGCGAACGTCCTTCGGATGGGAGCTCGGGTCTACGGCGAGAACAAGCTCGGCCCGCCGCTGGATCACCTGGCGCTGGTCGTCTCGCTTCCAGATGGCAGCGGCCCGTGGCTGGCCGATGTCGGATTCGGCAGTCACAGCGCCTACCCGCTTGCGTTCCACAGCCGGGAGTTCCAGCACGATCCGTGCGGCGAGTTCCAGATCACCGATACCGCGGAAGGCGACGTCGAGGTAGTGCGGGACGGCGAGCCGCAGTACAGGGTGGAGTTGCGCAACCGGGAGCTCGCGGAATTCGGCCCAACTTGCTGGTGGCAGCAGACCTCGCCGGAGTCACACTTCACCGGCAACGTGATCTGCTCCCTGATGACCGCCGACGGCAGGATCTCGATCAGCGGCCGCACCCTGATCAGGACCGTTGGCGAGTCTCGCGTCGAGGAGCAGCTGGACTCCGACGCGGCCGTGCTCGCCGCGTATCGCGACGACTTCGGGATCGTGCTCGACCGGGTGCCGCAGGTGCGCGGCGCAGGCTAGATGTCGTCCCAGCTCGCTGAGCCATAGGCGGCCGACAGCGCCTGCATCAAGTCCTGGTCAACTGGTAGCTGCACCTGGTCTACCTGGCCCACCGCGGCGATACCGCGTGCGTTGACGACGAAGGCACCGGTGAACATGGCCACGTCCCCCAGCCGGACGTGCGCTCGGCGCGATGACACTCCGGCAGCTGCCAGCCGCGGCTCGATGAGCTGCATCGTCACTCCCGCGAGGGCGGGAGCGGCGGGCCAGATGACGTCAGCCCCGTCGAAGAATCCGACGTTCGTGATGCTGCCTTCTGAGATGAGCCCGTCCGGACCAGTCAGGAGCGCCTCGTCGAAGCCCGTGGCACTCGCCAGCCGACGGTAGTAGCCCTGCCCGAAGTCGCCGATGTGCTTGATGTGCGCGAGCGACCGCTGGTAAGGCACCGACCTGAGCTTCCAGGCTCCTGCCTGCATGCCGCCATCCGGGCGCACCGTCACCATCACCGCCGGTGCTCCTTGCACGTCGATCACGTAGACCCGCACGGAAGCGTCGGCCATGTCAGCAAGCGCCTGCCTGACCTGATCGCGCACCAGCCCGGTCTCCAGCTTCGCGCCGAACATCTCGCTGGTGGCGTCCTGCAGCCTTGCCAAATGCAGGTCAAGGCCCCGCACCCGGCCCGCTCTGACTTGCATGGCGGTGAAATGGCCATAGTCGGATAGGGCGGCGTCCCGAAGCTGCTCGGCCGACGGGGCGGCGCCGTCGATCACGATCCGCGGCAGCCCGGCGACCAGGTCGGTCATGTCTGACATGCTAACTCAGGGATCGATCCAGGCGGTCGGAGCCGGGGGCCGGCCGGGCAGCTGGCCGCCACTGCTCTGGCCTGCCACGGCGAATCCGAGGCTAGCCAGCGCCTGCGCTGCGGACGAGATTCCCTGCGTGGGACTCACGCCGTAGTCGCTGACCAGCAGCCGTCCGGTGCTAGGTCGCACCG
>JASHXW010000001.1 GCA_030043395.1 Streptosporangiaceae bacterium | reverse complement strand
GGATGATCTGCCGGGCCGGGACGGCGAGCATCGCGTCCAGGGCATCGTCGGGTGCGACCTGACCACCGCCGGGCACGGCGACGACCACCAGGTCGGCCGGATCCTGGCTCCCGGCCGCGACCGCGCGCAGGTAATCGCCGGCCGTCCTGAGTTCGTCGCTGACCAGCGTGGTGACAGTACAAAAGACAGGCATCCGTCAGGAAATTTCAGCTTCAGCCGACGGCCGTCTCAAGCGCATTGCTCAGTGCCTTGGCCTCATCCGGCGTCAATTCGACGACGAGCCGGCCGCCGCCCTCAAGCGGCACGCGCATCACGATCCCGCGGCCCTCCTTCGTGACCTCAAGCGGACCGTCACCCGTCCGCGGCTTCATCGCCGCCATCCCGTTTCCCCTTCCGTCGGCCAACCGCGCTCACGTGCTTGGCTCGCGCGTCAAGCGCATTCGCAGTACGCCTAGCAACATCGACATCAATCAGCACCTCTATTATCTGTCAGTTCCCCCACGTTGGTGGCATCGATCGGCTTCGGCGCCCCCGCCGGCGGCTCGAGAGTGAGACTTAGTTGGTGAACGCCAGATCGGCACTGTTCGACCTATACGGCGATCACCTGCTGTCCAGGGACGAGCAAGCACCGGTCGCCGCGCTAGTCCGGCTGCTGGCCCCGCTGCGCATTTCGGCTCCTGCCGTTCGCACTGCCGTGTCCAGGATGGCCAGGCAAGGCTGGCTCGAACCGGTACGGCTGCCCGAGGGCGCGGGCTACCGGCTGACGCCGCGGGCCGTTCGCCGGCTACGCCAGGCTGGGGACAGGATCTACCGGCGCGATGTCCCGCCGTGGGACGAGCACTGGCAGATGGTCGTGCTCGAGCGGATCGCCGAGCGGTCCAGGCGCGAGCGCCTGCGGTCCGCGCTTGGCTACCTGGGCTACGCCTGCCTGGATGGCTCCACCTGGATCAGCCCGTATCCGTCCGTCGAGCTCGATGCGCTACTGGCCGCCGAACGGGTGCGCGCGGAGCGTTTCGCGGCCCGCTACGACGGGGACTCCCGCGGCCTGGCCGCCCGGGCGTGGGACATCGACGGACTGGCCCGCGCCTACCAGCAGTGGATCACCGTCGCAGCCGACCTCGTGCCAGACCCGGGAGACGAGCAGTCCGACGAGCTCGTCTTCGCCGCGCGAAGCGCCCTGGTGCACGAGTGGCGGAAGTTCCTGTTCATCGATCCTGGCTTGCCGCGCGAGCTGCTGCCCGATCGATGGCCAGGCACTGAGGCCACTGAGCTGTTCCGCGCTCAGGCTCAGCGACTCCTGCCGGCGGCCGCCAGGTTCGTCGACTGCTGCCTGGCTCGCCCAGCGAACCAGCATCCGGCCAGGTGATGAGCAAACAGCGTCGCGGGCGGTTAGTCGCAATCGGCGACCGGGGCGTCGCCGCCCTCCTCGGGTGCCTGGTCACCGTGGGTGCGCGACTCACCGAGGTCGTCGCGCTCGTCCTGCGTCATGTGCGTCAGAACCAGTTCCTCGTGCGCGCAGACGATCCGCTCTGCGGCTTCCACCAGGTCCGACACGCTCAGCCGGTCGTAGGTTCCGTCGGGCTCTTGCCACCAGACGACGTCGCCTCGGCACCAGACGGTCAAGTGATGGCTGACCGAGAGCACCGCCAGGTCCCCGCCCGTCTCGGTCACCGGAACAAGCCCCGCTCCCAAGCCCCGGTCGGCCAGGGCAGCCACGAGCTCGACGATCGCGTGGCTGCCACGTGGCGCCAGTCGCTCGCTGGTCGCCAGGTCAGTGCCCGGCGGTACCCGCAGGGCGAACCAGACGGCCTTGCCAGGTACCTTCCAGGCACCGAGGCGGCCCCTCGTGGTGTGGTGACCCCAGCGCCCGGCGGACAAGCCGGCGACGAGCTGCAGGCCACGACCACGAACCGAGTCGGGCCCGGCGGGCACGGCCGCACCCACTGGCAGCGGCTCGCCAGCGTCCCAGCCGGGCTCGGAGTCGAAGATCTTGCAGACGACCTCCCGGCCCGGGCCGGCGGTACGCAGGTACAGCCAGAACTCGGGCATGCCACTGACTGGCCGGTGGCTGCGGCCGCCGAACTCCACGTTGCCGTGCGCGTTCAGCGTGTTGGCCGCGAGCTCGCTGGCCATCGTGACCCCGTCGTGAATCAGGTCAGATGGCAGCCCGCCACCGGCAACAGCCTCGCGGAAGAATCGCCGCGCGGCGCTCGCGCACGTATTGTCCAGCGGCAGCGACCGTACGAAGCAACCCCCGGCGAGCACGCTAGCCTGCGCAAGCTGTGGCTCAGGCACGCTGGCCTCGACGGCCGCGTATGCCTGCCCGCCTACCTGGGCGAGCCGGCCAGGAGCTGGTGTGAACGAAGCCGACATCTCAGCCACCGGTGCCGCAAGCCAGGAATCGGTGGCCGCGCCTGCGGCCGGGCCATGCTCGGATCCCGGCGAACGCGCCGACTCCGCGCGGCTGTTGTCGTGCTGCGCGGAGGAACCTCGGTCGGCGGGTGTCAGTAACATCCTGGCCCGCCTTCCAGAGTTGACCATCTGTGAAACACAGATTACGAGTCATTTGGCACTCTTCGCAATGACCAGGGTGGAGATTAACGGAGAGTTACTTCTTCGGGGACGCAAGCTACGTCTTGTTGTCCGGTTCAGGGCTATTGCCAACGTTTGGCAATCGGCCCGCCGAGTGTACAGTTTGATTGGCGGTATTGGCCTCCACGCTAGACCGCCAGACGCCTCGAGACAGGCGCAGTGAGAAGGAATCCCCCCGAGGCTCCCTCCCCGGGGGGATTCCGTTTCCGGTCCTGTGCAGGACCGTGGCGAGCGGCAGCCGTAGCGAGCGCCGCGGCGCCAGGTGGTGCGGCTAGATGTCGTAGCGGCCACTCTTCAGATCATCGAGCA
This sequence comes from Streptosporangiaceae bacterium, assembly GCA_030043395.1. Next base: position 7,615 of record JASHXW010000001.1, on the reverse strand, counting down.
GCGCCGTGAACGCGGTCTTGGTGACGACGTGAGCGCCGTCGGCCGGCCGGGCGCTATCGCGGACAGCGATGACGTCACCCAGATTGGCGGCTACCTCCACGCAGCCGCCATTGGCATAGCTCGCCTGGGCTTTCCGCCAGACGGCACGAGACAGGTCAGTCATGACTCACTCCAGTCGGTCGGAGAGTTGTTTCAGGTATGCGGTCGTGTCCCGCGGCTCGAGAGCCATGTCCACGGCCCGGTCGAAGGCGTCGAGGTAGCTGCTGACGTACTCGGTATCGGTCACCTCCTGGATCCCGTGGTCCGTCTCGGTGAAGACGAGGCTCTTCTCGGCCTCGTAGTCGAAGATCTGGACCGCGGAGAACAGGCCAGGCGGCGGGCCGTCGGCGAACCGCTGCAGGTGCAGCAGGATGCCTGAGCGCTGGCTCATCTCGATCAGGTGCATCAGCTGCTCCTGGCGCTCGGCCCGGCTGCCCCACCGGTACAGCAGTGACGCTTCGGCTATCACGGCCTGCAGTTGCGGCATCGTGGCCTTGTCCCGGTCAAGGATCTGCTGACGGCGCAGCCTGGCCTCGATCGCCCGGCGTCGCCAGGCTGGCGGCTTGCCGCTTGAGCGCATCAGCGCCCCGATATAGTCCTCGGTCTGCAGCAGGCCGGGGATCACCAGCGGGAAGAACACCCGGATCCGGGTGGCATCGGCCTCGAAGCCAGGGAATTCGTTGTCGAAAACGTCCTGGTAGTCGCGCCACCACGGCCGGACCCTGGCCTGCATCGCCAGCATTTCGACCTCATGGGTGGTCGCATCGTCGGCTTCGTAGAACCGCAGCAGGTCCCGGATGTCGCTCATCTCCGGGCGCTTCCACTGATTGGCCTCGAACCTGCCGACCTTACCGCGACCCCAGTTCAGCATGTCGCAGACGTGGTTGGCGGTATATCCGGCCTCCAGCCGCAGTTCCGTCAGCCGGCGCGCGAGACGGAGCTTGGCGATGGTGGCGCCATAGGCGTCATCGGCCACAGCCAGCCTCTTCGGTCATCGCAGCCTCCTCAAGCCCCGCCCCTACTACCGTATGGCACATAACTTGCGATTCACAATTTCATGTAGGCAATCGTTATCATCGGGAAACGGCAGGCGATGGGCCGCGAGCCAATCTGATCTGCCCGCGCCAGGATTGGCTGCTCCACGCGACGGACGCCCTTTCGCGCGCACTGACTTGGCGCTCACGCTGCCGAACCAGCGCCCGGGTGCCCGAGGTCGAACTCGCCCTTACGCGCTCCGTCGAGGAACGCCGTCCACTCGATCCTGTCGTACACCAGGACACGCCCGGCTGGGTCTCCGGCCACTCGCAGCAGCACCCAATCCGCGCCCGAGCTGGCGCCTTGCTCCGCCTGGCCACGGACGAACGCGACCTCGAACGAGCCGTCGCCCGAACCCGAGCGCTGCCATTCCAGGACCTCTAGATTCACCCCAAGCTGCGCGGCAGTGGGCTTGGACCGCGGTGCGGGCCGGTCATTGTGCGCCATGGGGGAAGCCGATCATGCTCGGTCGCCGGTGACATCGGACGTATCCATTACCTAACCGGCTGCGACACAGGGGTGATCCCGAGCATATCCGGTTATTCCGATAGGTTACTCCGCGCGAAGCAGCCCTCGAGGTGGTCGTTGACCACGCCGCAGGCTTGCATGGTGGCATAGGCGGTCACCGGACCGGTAAAGCGGAAGCCGTGACGGCGCAGCTCGGCGGACAGGGCCTTGGATTCGGGCGTCCATGACGGCACGTCCTGCAGCGTCCGCGGCGCGGGCCGCCCGGGCTCGGCATACTTCCAGACCGTGGCGGCGATGCCGTCAGGCAGTTCGAGTACCGCCCGCGCATTGGCGATCGCTGCCTCGACCTTCGCCCGATTCCGCACGATGCCCTTGTCGGCAAGCAGGCGCGCTACGTCACCCGGGCCGAACGCGGCTACCGCCACCGGGTCGAAGCCGCTGAAGGCCGCGCGAAAGTTCTCCCGCTTGCGCAAGATCGTGAGCCAGGACAGGCCGGACTGGAACGCCTCAAGGCATAGCCGCTCGAAGATGCCCACGTCGTCGCGGACCGGCTTGCCCCACTCCTGATCGTGATAGCTCAGGTAATCGGGACTGCCAAGGGACCAGGGGCAGCGCGCGAGCCCGTCCGGCCCGTCGACGGCTGCGCTCACGCCTGCGCCGACGGCTGGCTAGCGCCCGCTGCGGGGCTCCCGCTAGCTGCCGCGGGGCTGATGGCGCCTGCCGGAGCGGCATCGCCTGGCACGACGGCGCCGGAACGGAGCCGCATCACCTCGTCGCGCAGCCTGGCGATCTCCGCGTCGCGCTCGTCGAGCAGCCGCGCGATCGCCCTGAATGCTTCCCCAGCCGCCTGTTCCTGATAACCGAGCGGCGCGAGCGGTAGCCGCAGCGTGGCGACGTCCTCGGGCGACCTGAGCCGGAAGCGCAGCGGCGGCAAGTCACGGCGGAACAGCGCGAGTTCTCCGCCGCCGCCCATGGCCACGACCACGACCCCGACCAGGATCGCGGCGGCAGCCAGCAGAAGTACCACGTCCACAACGGCAATAGTGCCACGGTGCGCGCAGTGCTGGCAGCCTAGGCGCTCACGCCATGATCGCGCAGGACGTCGTTCAGCGCGGACTTGTCGTGCCTGTCGCCCTCGGCCAGCCGCTTGAGCACCAGAACGCACTGCGTGCCGAACTCCCCGCCCGGATACTTCCTGGTGCGGGTCCCGCTGACGCAAACCGACCAGGCAGGCGCCTCGCCCCGCGGCAGCTCCTCGCCGGTGTTCACGTCGACGACGCGCATGGTGTCGGTGAGGATAGTCCCGGCGCCGAGTACCGCGCCGGTCCTGACCCTGGCCCCGTTGACCACCATGGACCGCGACCCGACGAAGGCCTCGTCCTCGACGACGACAGGGACGGCGTTCGGCGGCTCGAGCACCCCGCCGATGCCGACCCCGCCGGACAGGTGGACGTTCTTGCCGATCTGAGCGCAGGAGCCAACGGTTGCCCAGGTATCCACCATCGTGCCGGAGTCGACATACGCCCCTATGTTCACGAACGACGGCATCAGCACCGCACCAGGAGCCACGTAGGCACCCCAGCGCACGATCGCTCCCGCTACCACCCGCACGCCGTCGAGGTTGGAGGTGAGCGGTACCCGGTCGTGGTAACGAAAGTCGCCGACCTGCGACTGAACCATCGGCGTTACCCGGAAGGCAAGCAGGATCGCCCGCTTGGCCCGCTCGTCGACCATCACCTTGCCGCTGTCCGGGTCCACCCAGGCCACTCGCGCCTGGCCAGAGTCGATCAGGTCCACGGCACCGGTGATCAGCTGACGGGCCTTCGCCTGCTCAGGCCCCAGGCTCGCCCTGGACTCCCACAGCTCGTCGATCTGGTCAGGCAGCGCCGACTGCGGCGCTGTGGTTCCCTGCTGCGGCACGGCGGCGGCGTTATTCATAGCTGGGAGAGTATCGGTAGCCCGAGCAGGTAACTTCTGATGCGTGGCAGCAACGCGCTCTCGCCGTATCGGCGCCGGAGCCGTCATCGTCATCGTGGTCATCATCGCGGCCCTCATCTACGCCAAGGCCACGAATTACCACTTCAAGGCCTCCTCGCCGCCGATTGGCGACGGCTGCCTGGTCCGTGGCAACGGGTTCGACGTTCCGCTGAGCACCGGCCAGGCTGGCATCGCCGCGTTGATCGCCGGCGTTGCCCAGCATCGCTCGATGCCGGTCCGGGCAGTGACCATCGCCTACGCGACGGCCTTCCAGGAGTCCGACATGGCGAACCTGCCCTACGGCGACCGCGACTCGGTAGGCGTCTTCCAGCAGCGGCCCTCACAGGGCTGGGGCACCAGGAAAGAGCTGCTCGATCCCGTCTACGCGACGACCAGGTTCTTCGAGGCGCTCGCGGCGGTGCCCGGCTACCAGCACCTGCTCGTCTATCAGGCAGCCCAGGACGTGCAGCGGAGCGCCGACGGTTACGCCTACAGCCAGTACTCAGCGGTCGGCCAGGCGATGGCCTACGGCTTCTCCGGTCAGCGTCCGCATGACGTCTGGTGCTGGTACGGATCGGGAATCCGCCGAGGTCGCCGCGTCAGCGCCGCGGATACTGCGCTGACCAGCGCCTTCGGGCATCTTCGGGTCAGCCATGTCGGCGATCCGGTCACTCGGGTGCGGGTGCGCGGCGCGGCGGCTGGCTGGGCCGTAGCCACGTGGCTGGTAGCTCACGCGGGAAGCTTCGGTATCCAGAACGTGAGCTTCGACGGCTACCAGTGGACCGCTGCGCATGGCGAGAAGGGCTGGGTTTCCGCCGCCACGCACGGCGGCGTGCCCGCAGACCGCCGGGTGGTGGCGTTCGGCTGATAGCCTGCGATCCCTGCGGGCCGGCTGAGAGCGCGACGCAGCGGTTCTCGCGCGACGCGGCAGGGTCCGCTTCGGAAATGCCGGCCCGATCCGCGATACTGGACCGGGCGCTGCGCAGCGGTGCCGGCCGGTTTGGAAGAGGAGTTCGCAAGTGACGTACATCATCGCCCTGCCTTGCGTGGATGTGCTGGACAGGGCGTGCATCGAAGAGTGCCCCGTCGATTGCATCTACGAGGGCGAGCGCATGCTTTACATCCACCCCGACGAGTGCGTGGACTGCGGGGCTTGCGAGCCGGTCTGCCCGGTGGAGGCCATCTACTACGAGGACGACGTGCCGCCGCAGTGGAAGGACTACTACAAGATCAACGTCGACTTCTTCGAGGATCTCGGCTCGCCGGGCGGCGCGTCGAAGACCGGGAAGATCGGCAAGGATCATCCGGCGGTCTCGGAGCTGCCACCGCAGGAAACCGAGCACTGACTCCCCGACTCGTGACCACCGCCGATGCCGAGGCAGCGCTGAACCCGGCAGCACTGAGCCCGGCAGCACTGGGCCCGGCAGCAGCACTGGGCCCGGCAGCACGGACGCTCGCGGCGCGACTGCCCGGATTCCCCTGGGACAAGCTGGCGCCAGCGGCGGCGACCGCCGCGGCGCACCCAGACGGCATCGTCAACCTGTCCATCGGATCGCCGGTCGATCCGGTTCCGCGCCGCGTCCAGGAAGCGCTGGCCAGCGCATCGGACGCGCCCGGCTACCCGCTGACGAAGGGAACAGCAAGCCTCAGGGAAGCCGCGGCTGGCTGGCTGGCTCGCAGGCACGGTACGACAGTCAGCCCGGACGCGGTCCTGCCAGTGATCGGCACCAAGGAGCTGATCGCCTGGCTTCCCACGCTGCTGGGGTGCGGGCCAGGCGACACGGTCGCATTCCCCGCACTGGCCTATCCGACCTACGAAATCGGCGCGGTCCTGGCTGGCGCGCGGTCGGTCGGCACCGACGAGCCGGAGCGCCGCGACGACGGCCAGGTCCGCCTGGCCTGGGTCAACTCACCGTCCAACCCCACCGGACAGGTGCTGCCGGCCAGCCGCCTGCGTGAACTTGCCCGCTGGGCCAGGCAGTCCGGCGTCGTCCTGGCCAGCGACGAATGCTACCTCGACCTCGGCTACGAAGCCGCCCCTGTGTCGGTGCTGCACCCGGACGTCTGCGGTGACTCCCATGACGGCCTGCTCGGGGTCTTCTCGCTGTCCAAGCGCTCCAACCTGGCGGGGTACCGCGCCGGATTCGTGGCCGGCGATCCGGCTCTGGTCTCGGCGCTGCTCGAGGTTCGCAAGCACGCCGGGATGATCGTTCCCGCGCCGGTCCAGGCCGCGATGACAGCCGCTCTCGACGACGACGAGGACGCCACGCAGCAGCTCGCCAGATACGCCGGGCGGCGGGCCGCGCTGCGGCCTGCGGTCGAGCAGGCTGGCTGGCAGGTCAGTCACTCACGGGCTGGGCTGTACTTGTGGGCCAGCCATCCCGACTACGACTGCTGGGAATCGGTAAGCGTGCTCGCCGGGATAGGCATCCTGGTCTCGCCGGGGGAGTTCTACGGCCCGGCGGGCGCGCGTCACGTCCGGATCGCGCTGACGGCGACCGACGAGCGCGTTGCCGCCGCGGTCGGCCGCTTGCGCGGCCTGCGCTAGCCCCGCTGACCTCGCGCCTGCTGCCTAACACGCGCAACAGATCGCCGCCGGAAGGCTGGCCTGCGCAACGAATCACCGCTGACGTGCATGATGCGGCGGGGTACGTGAGCTTCGCACGCTCTTAGGCTTGCTTGACGATCGATCGTCGGACATCGATCATCTGGCATCAACCATCTGGAGGCCGAATGACTCCGCACGGCGACGCGCACCGCGAGCCTGCGAAAGCAAGGACGTACCTGATGTGCCCGCCGGAGTACTTCACCGTGGAGTACTCGATCAATCCGTGGATGAATCCGGACCTTCCAGTTGATCTCTCCCTCGCTCGGACCCAGTGGGAGGAGCTGAGGGCGACTTATGTCCGGCTCGGCCACACGGTGCGCATCATCGAGCCAGAGCCTGGCCTGCCGGACATGGTGTTCGCGGCCAACGGGGCGACGGTCATCGGCGGCAAGGTGCTCGGCTCCAGGTTCCTGCATCCGGAGCGCCATCCCGAAGGCGCGGCCTACATGGACTGGTTCCGGCGGTGCGGCTACACCGAGGTCGTCGAGCCCGTCGCCGTGAACGAGGGCGAAGGGGACATCGTGTTCGCCGGCCGGGCGATCCTGCTCGGACACGGCTTCCGCAGCGAGCAGGGCGTGGCCGGCGAGATCGAGCGGCTCTTCGGCTTGCCGGTGATCAGCCTCAGGCTGGTCGACCCGCACTACTACCACCTCGACACGGCGATGGTGGTGCTGGACGAGGACACGGCCGCCTACTACCCGGGTGCCTTCGACGACGCGGCCAGGGCGGCGCTCAGCGCGCACTTCCCCGCGCTGATCGAGGCCAAGGACGCCGACGCCGAGGTGCTCGGACTCAACGCGATCAGCGACGGGCGCAACGTGGTGCTCCCGGTCCAGGCCGAGACGCTGGCCAGGGAGGTTAGCGAAGCCGGCTTCGACGTCGTGCCGGTCGACCTGTCGGAGTTCATGAAGGCGGGCGGCGGGCCCAAGTGCTGCACGCTCGAGCTGCGCTAACCGGGAGGAATAGGTGGCTGGTAATCATCTGACGGCCGAGCAGCTCAGCGCCCAGGCGGCCGTGCACAGCGCGCACAACTACCATCCGCTCCCCGTGGTGATCGCCACCGCGGAGGGCGCCTGGGTCACCGACGTAGCCGGGCGCCGGTACCTGGACATGCTCGCCGCGTACTCGGCGATCAACTTCGGCCACCGGCACCCGAGGCTGGTCGCTGCCGCGCAGCGGCAGCTGGAGCGGGTAACGCTGGTCAGCCGGGCATTCGAGCACGACCAGTTCGGCCCGTTCTGCGCCGAGCTCGCCGCGCTGGCCGGCCTGGAGATGGTGCTGCCGATGAACACCGGCGCGGAAGCGGTCGAGACCGCGATCAAGACCGCGCGCAAGTGGGGCTATGAGGTCAAGGGCGTTCCGGCGGATGAGGCAGTGATCATCGCGTTCGAGGGCAACTTCCACGGCCGCACGACGACGATCATCAGCTTCTCGACCGATCCCGACGCCAGGGACTCCTACGGCCCCTACACGCCGGGCTTCCGCGTC
>JASHXW010000065.1 GCA_030043395.1 Streptosporangiaceae bacterium | reverse complement strand
TACCTGCTCGTCGCGCGGTACGAGCGCAGGCTCGCGGCCGGCGAGGTGACCGACGGCGGTGTCCTCTCGCTGCTCCCAGGCTCGGCCCTGCTCGACCGGCTCGCCTACCGGGCGATCCTGTTCGCGTTCCCGGCCTGGACGTTCGCAGTCATCGCCGGCGCGATCTGGGCGGACCACGCCTGGGGACGGTACTGGGGCTGGGACCCGAAGGAGACCTGGTCCTTCATCGTCTGGGTGGTCTACGCAGCGTTCCTGCACGCCAGGGCGACGGCCGGCTGGCGGGGACGGCGGGCCGCCTACATCCAGCTGCTCGGCTTCGCCTGCCTCATGTTCAACCTGATCGCGGTGAACCTGTGGATCACCGGCTTGCACTCCTACGCCGGGCTGCCCCACTAACCGCCGCGGCTAGATGTCCTGGCGCCAGTCCCTGATCCTGCGCTCAAGCTCAAGCAGGAAGTCGGGGTTGTCGTCGGGCGCGACGAAGCGCGCCGGTGCGACTGCTGCCTGCTGCCCGCGTCGCTGACTCGCGAACGGGTAGTCAGCACCGGCGGGCCAGCCGCCGTCGTGCGAGAGGCCGTGGCCGCCGTTGAGCGCCCAGCTCTCGGTCATGCCATCCCAGAGCATGCGCATGCGCGTCTCGCGGCGCCCGATGAGCAGCCACACAGCGGCGCCGAATGCCCAGAACCCGATGACGACCGCCAGCCACATTCGCCTGGACGGGAAGTCGAACAGGTAGCGCGGGGTCGAGGCGATGTCGATCACACATGGCACGACGAAGCCCACTGTTAGCAGGGCAAAAGTCACGCATAGTAGCAACATGGACGCAGCCTAGCTGCTACTCGCCGCTGCTGTAACCGGAACATCTCTGTTCACTCGATACTCACACGCACCTGTCGTAGCGCGGGTGCACTCGAGTTCTCGCCTGTTCCTGCAAACCCGATGACCAGCACGCGCGTCTTACCGGCATGACTGCCATGCGAAAGCTACCAACCGTCGCGCTTGCACTACTTCTTGGCGGCTTGCTCGGGGCGTTCCCGGCCTGCGCCGTAGCCGCGGGCGCAGCCGTGAACGCGCCAGGGACCGCGACGTCGACGAGGGGCGCCGTGCTGCGAGGCATCTCCTGCGGGAGCCCGAGCTTCTGCATGGCCGTCGGGTACGACGTCTCCGCCTCCGGTGCCCGGCACTCGCTGGCCGAGCGGTGGAACGGCAGTGCGTGGGCGGTGCTTCCCACGCCGCCTGGCTCCGGCCTGGGGGCGGTGTCCTGCTCAAGCAAGCACTTCTGCATGACCCTGGGCAGCGGCAATCACGTCGAGACGTGGAACGGCCATGCCTGGCATCAGTCCCAGGGCCCGCGCCCCGGCTTGTCGCAGGTCTCCTGCATCAGCTCCGCCCTGTGCATGGGCGTCGGGGTCGAGCAACCCGATTCCGAGCTCCCCTGGCTGTGGAACGGAAGGACCTGGCGCGTCCAGCTGACCAGCTTCTGCTCGGAATACGCTCCGGGCCCATGTACCCTGCCAGCCATTTCCTGTGCGCCAGGACCCAAGTGCATGGCAGTCGGCACCGTCACCGTGACTGGGGAGGGGGAGCAGAACACTGTTGCCATCATCTGGAACGGCAAGAAGTGGAGTTATCCCGGCCCGGGTGCCCCTGGCGGCCCGAGCTCGGCCTATGGATCCCAGCTCAGCTCCGTGTCGTGCACCAAGAAGTTCGTTTGCGGCGTCCTCGGCGGCTATCCGCCGGAGACGCCGGAGAACAGCGAGGTCGCCATCGCGGCCGTCTGGGCCGGCGGCTCATGGCAAAACTGGCCGAACTCAGCGACCTGCGGGAACTACTGCGGTTCACAGGTCACCTGCGGTAGCGCCACGTTCTGCTTGACCTTCGGCCTGAGCAGCACCGGCGGAGTGCTGGAGTGGACTGGCACGGCGTGGGAGCAGGTCAGCGGGCCAGGCAGCGGCTACGGCGACGCTTCGTGCGCTGGCCCGGCGTTCTGCATGGCCGTCGGAAGCCATGTGAATGGCTCCGGTTCGGCGCGGGCACTGGCATCGGAATGGACCGGCTCGGGCTGGAAGGCGGTCAGGATCCCGTCGCCGGGCTGATGACGCGGCGCCATTTCCCGTCGTACCCTGGCTGACTAGTGTCAGGTCCCAGGCAGCGACGGAGCGATGGCCATGAGGCGGTTACTGGATCTATGGCGTCGGCGACGCCGAAGACGGGGTCCTGTGCTGTCCCGAACGCGGGTCGGCCCGGCGGGCCAGCCCGGAATCCATCGCCAGCCCAGCTCGTCGATCTGGCGGGCGGCGCCGACGGCACCGCCGCGCGCGGCTCCGACGGCACCGCCGCGCGCGGCGTCCGGTGACCGGTCGCGAACGTCAGCAGACAGGCCGTGGCGGGCGGCGGCGCCAGCCTCCGCCGGGACGCAATGGCCTGGATCAGAGGACCGCGCCGCATCATGGGACCGGCTCGGGCCGCAAGGGCTCTCGTGGTCGGAAGCTCCGACGGGTTCCCTGGCGCGCCCGGAGCCGGCGAACCGCCATGGCCCGCAGGCCCGCCCAGGATCGCAGGCTCGCACCGGACCGCAGGCTCGCACCGGACCGCAGGCTCAGCCCGGCGAGCGGGCCAGGACGTCGCGTGCGCCCGGTCACGCTGCGGCGCGAGCAGCAGTCCGCAGCCAGCCCAGGAGCGCCGCGGCGGGTAGTGCGCGGGCGGCAGGTGCTGCCGCCAAGCCCGCCGCGCCCGCTCGCGAGGTCAAGGCACTGCCCTGGTACGAGCGAGCCAGAGCGGGCACGTCGCGGCCAGGCCAGCGGCATTGCGGCCTGCTTGAGCGCATCCTGCACCGCGAGTGGGCTGCGGACGAGGTCCCGCCCGCGCAGATCATCCAAGCCGTCGACCGGCTCGCTGAACTCCCGCAGCTGGTCAAGGAGCGGCTGGTGGCGGGTCTCGACGCGATCTACGTCGGGCCAGGCGGAGTCCCTGAACTCGACGACATGGCCGACCTGACGGGCGTGGCGCTGCCATCAGGACGCGCGACCTGGGACCGCTGCGCCGGCGCCTACGGCGAGCGCAAGGTCATCGTCGGATCACGGCCGTCACCCACGCCCGACGTGATGTGCCATGAGATCGGCCACGCGCTGGACGATATCGACGGCAGCGGTGACCGCTGGCAGTCCGATCTCACCGACTTCGGTCAGGTGTACCGGCAGTGCCTGCCGTGGATGATCAGCGACCTGCATCGCCAGCCTGGCCGGCTCGGGCGCCGGGAGTTCTTCGCCGACGCGTTCGCCGCGATAGCGTCGAGCCAGCGGCCCGCGCTCGTGGAGATGGTGGGCGGCAACACGCGGGCGGCGATGGGCGTGATGCTCTACTTCAACGTGCGGTACGGCATCTAAGGTGGCGGGACATGTACGTCGTTAGGCTGCCCAACGGCAACCTCCTGGTCCCTGAGTCGGCAACGGCGCACGACGGTGCGGTCGTGGGCGAGGCATACGTGGAGATCGGCCCGGCCCACAGCGATTACGAGAGGCTGGCGTGCGGGGCCCTGTCCCAGCAAGAGCTAGACGAGCGGGCGAAGCGCTGGCAAGAAGGCGACGAGCCGTTGCGGCGGCAGTTTCTTGACTTCCTTGCAAGAGGCGATCAGGAAGCGCATTGACCGGTTACCCACGGGAGCCGGGCCGACACAGCGGTTGCGAGTGGGGTGCTCAACCGGGTCCGGTCCGGCGGCCCGAGCGGGTAACCGATCAGCTTGGCATTCCGATCAGCCGCCGTCTCACTATCAGCTGACCGATTCCGCGGCTTGCAGTGGCTCGGCGTCGATGCCGAGCAGCGCGCGGATTTCTACCTCACGGTAGCGGCGGTGCCCTCCGGGTGTCCGGATGCTGCTGATCCGGCCGGAAGCGGCCCATCGGGTTACGGTTTTGGGATCAACGCGGAAGAGTGCAGCGACCTCTCCGGGAGTGAGCAGGCGATCACTTTGGCCGTCCATTCGGTACTCCTCGTTTGCCTGGACCCCCCTCTACCTTCCTCTGCTGTGACCCCCCCACGAGTTCTATCTTAATATCAAAGAATCACAATACTCCTTAGATTCCGTAAAAATTTACTCACAAGCTTGTCCTAGCCCTTTGACCGAGAACTATCCACAACTACCTGAACACGTAAGGTAGGTCCGTGTCAAACCTCGTGTCGGTAGCTGAGATCACCACGGCCGCGGCCCGGCTAGACGGAATTGCGCTCCGCACTCCGCTTGTCCCGTTCGCTCGGATTGAGCCCCGGTTGCTCGTCAAGGCCGAGTCCCTGCAGCCCACCGGGGCATTCAAGATTCGCGGTGCCTACAACGCGATCAGCGCGCTGCCTCCTGATCGGCGCGCCAGCGGCGTCGTGGCGCACTCGAGTGGCAACCATGCGCACGCCGTGGCTTATGCGGCTGCTTTGCTGAAAGTGCCAGCGACCGTCGTCGTTCCGGCCAACGCGCCGCGCGTGAAAGTCGACGCTGCGCGCTCGCTCGGCGCCCGGATAGTCGTCTGCGAGCCAAGCCTGGAAGCGCGCACGAAAATGGTCGCGCAACTCGTCGCCGAGCATGGCTTTACGCCGATTCCCCCGTTCGACCACCGCGACGTCATAGCTGGCCAGGGCACGGTGGGGCTGGAGATCGCCGCTGACTGCCCGGACGTCGACCTCGTCGTCTGCCCGGTGGGCGGCGGCGGGCTCATCTCCGGGGTCGCCGCGGCGATCAAGGGGGCTAATCCCGCCGCCCGCGTGATCGGGGTCGAGCCCGAGCTCGCGGCCGATGCCAGGGACTCGCTGCGCGCTGGCCATGCGGTCGCCTGGCCGGCCACGCGGACGCAGCGCACGATCGCCGATGCGCTGCGCGCCGACAAGGTCGGGGACCTGCCCATGGCGCACCTGGCCAGCCTGGTGGATGACATCGTGACGGTCACCGAGGACGAGATTCGGCAGGCCATGCGCATGCTCGCGACCGGAGCCCGGCTGGTCGCCGAACCGGGCGGTGCGGTCGCGGTCGCCGCTTGCCTGTTCCGGGCCGGCGAGCTGCCTGCCGCCGATCGCCGGGTGGCGATCCTTTCCGGAGGCAATGTCGACCCGCTGCTACTCGCCGGCATCCTGCACCCGGAAGGCCAGGCAGCCGACGCTGGCACCCAGCCAAACGGCTAGGCTGGTGTCGCTATGCGTCCGACCCTTTACTACAGCGTCCTGCGGATCGGCCTGTTCGCCGTCGCGTTCTTGCTGCTGTACATCGCAGGTGCCAGAAGCTGGCTGCTGCTCGGCCTGGCGGCCCTGGTGAGCGCGGTCATCAGCTACTTCGTGCTCTCGCCACAGCGCAACGCGATGGCCGGAGCGATCGACCGCAGGATCACCAGCTTCCGGGACCGCCTTGACGCGGGCACGCGGGCCGAGGACGACGACTAGACGGCTCGTCGCAGGAGCTGGACGCGCCTAGTCGGCTAGGCGCTCAGCCAGCCGCCCGACTTGAGCATCCCGATGATGGCGGCAGTGGCCTGCTCGCGGCTGACCACCGAGGTGTCGATCTCCAGGACAGCATCGGCTGGCTCTTCGTACGGGGCGGATACACCGGTGAAGTCCCCGATCAGGCCAGCCCTTGCCTTGGCGTACAGGCCCTTGCGGTCGCGTTGTTCGCACACCTCGACTGGCGTCGCGACGTGGATCAGCAGGAAATCGCCGACCTGCGAGACCATCTGCCTGACCTGATCCCTCGCGGCCGCGTACGGCGCGATCGGCGCGCAGATCGCGATGCCGCCGTGCTTGGCGATCTCGGCGGCCACGTAGCCGATCCTGGCGATGTTCAGGTCCCGGTCAGCCCTGGAGAACCCCAGGCCAGCCGAGAGCAGCGAGCGCACCAGGTCGCCGTCGAGCAGTGACACCCGCCGGTCGCCACGTTCGGCGAGCAGATCGCGCAGGTCCCTGGCGATCGTCGACTTGCCCGATCCGGACAGCCCGGTCAGGAACAGCACGAAGCCGCGCTCCGATCGTGGCGGCCGCGCGTGCCGCAGCTCAGCGACGACTGCCTCCGGCGCGTACCAGGCGGGGATCTGCGCGCCGGTGTCCAGCATGTCGCCGAGCTGGTCGGCTGACAGGTCCTCGATCTCGGTGCCCGGCTCGATCAGCGACAGGGGGCGCCACACCTCGGCCTGCGGGTCGTAGGCCCAGTCCCCGGACGCGAGCACCGGTATGGGGGCCGCGATGGCGGCCACGGCTGTGGCATCGTCCGCCATCATGTGCGTCGCGCCGTAGGCCGCGGCGACGATGGCGGCGGCGCCCTGGTCACGAGCCGGATCAGGTCCCCGCGCGGCCAGCGGAACCGGTATTACGCGCGGATTGCCAGGCAAGCTCTGCGCGGTCGCCAGCACGGTGCGTATCAGGGACTCAGGCTGCCTGACCACCTCGGCTGGCCCGGCCACCAGCGGCAGCAGCAGGAGCCGTGCCTTGAGCTGCTCCGCGTGGTGCCTGAGCTGGCCGATCTGCCGCCTGCCGATCGGCCTCCTCGTCGCGAACGCAAGCACCGGCCCGCTGCCCATCTCGGCCCTGGCTCGCTCTGGCGAGACCATCAGCCGACGAAACGACCCGTGCTCTGGCACGCGGTTGGCGGTCACTGGCCCGGCCAGGCGGACCGTGCCGGGGGAGCCCGCAGGGCCGGCGCGCTCCGTTCGCTCTTTAATGTCCAGCACGGCGAGCGGAGTTCCCTCCGGATCGGCGAGCAGCACCCGCGGTGCGTCTGGGCCGAGAGTTCCCGCCGGAACGTCGAGGGTGACCGGCACCGGCCACGGCGTGCCGTCAGCCAGCGCCGCTGAAGACGTCACGCTGGCGACGTCCGCCTTGGTCATGAACCCGTTCAGCGGCGCGAACGCCCCGGAGAGGATCAGCTCGAGGTCGCCGAGCTGGCGTCCGTCCAGGGTGACTGACGGCAGTGCCGAAAGGTCAGCGCGCGCGGCAGGCTCCCCAGCGGGCTGCCCGTCCGCCACTTGCCCGTCCGCAGCCCGCTCCTGCCCGGCCTGCTCGTGCGCGGTCACTGTCTTCTGCGTGGCCACCGTCTCTCCCGCGGTCACTCCGTGTGCTCCCGCCACCCGGCGGGTCCCGCCGCCCCAGCGGCCAATGGCCCTGTTCGCGGCACGCACGAGGCTACCGTGCGAACGTCGTCCGGCGTCCGCCGCAGGCCCCGTAGACTAGAGCCACAACCCGTGTTCGCCTCGAACACGGGCCTGTCGTGCTGCCCGGACCTCGTTCGGACCCACGGCACAGCACCCCGCACGCCGCCGTACCACCGCCATGGCGAGGAAAGTGATGAGCCTGTTCGGCCTGCTCGGCACCATCGCCGAGGATCCGCAGCTGCGGACCGCTTTGGAGTACCTCAAGCAGCCTGGAAGTGGCGACGCCGAGCTGGTGGCACCGCCTTCCCTGCGCCCGCTCCTGATCGCCGCGCTCGCGGCCGAGAACGGCGCGCCAGCCAGCCCGGCAGCCGGTCAAGTCGACCAGGACGATCAGGGCGGCGCCGACGGCACGTTCATCCTCGCTGTCACCGCCACGGCCCGGGAGGCCGAGGATCTGGCGAACGCGCTCTCCACCCTGCTGCCCGATCCCAGCACGGTCGCCTACTTCCCGGCCTGGGAAACCCTGCCGCACGAGCGGCTCTCGCCCCGCTCGGACACTTCAGGCCGTCGTCTTGCCGTGCTGCGCCGCCTGGTCAGCCCCGATCGCGGCGACCCCCGGTCCGGGCCGCTCAGGGTGGTCGCCACGCCCGTGCGCAGCGTGCTGCAGCCGCTGGTTGGCGGCCTGGGTGCCCTTGAGCCCGTCCGCCTGGACCAGGGCAAGCAGGCTGACCTGGAGGACGTGGTCACGAAGCTGGTCGAGATCGGCTACGCCAGGGTGGACCTGGTCACGAACCGGGGCGAGATCGCAGTGCGCGGCGGCATACTCGACGTCTTCCCGCCGGCCGAGGAGCACCCGCTCAGGGTCGAGTTCTTCGGCTCGGAGGTCGAGGAGATCAGGCCGTTCAAGGCAGCCGACCAGCGCTCGCTTGGCACCAGCGTGGACTCGCTCTGGGCGCCGCCATGCCGCGAGCTGCTGCTGACCCCGGCCGTACGGCACCGCGCCCGGCAGCTGGCTTCTGAGTATCCGGGCCTGGGCGAGATCCTCGGCAAGATGGCCGACGGCATCACGGTCGAGGGCATGGAGGCGCTGGCCCCGCTGCTGGCCGACCGGATGGAGCTGCTGTTCGACTCGTTGCCGCCTGGCGCGCTTGTCGTCGCCTGCGACCCCGAGCGGATCAGGACCCGCGCTGCCGACCTGGTGCGGACCAGCCAGGAGTTTCTCGAGGCATCCTGGGTGAACGCGGCCGCGGGAGCGCAAGTCCCGATCGACCTGGGCGGGTCCGCCTTCCAGCCGATCACGGAAGTACGCGCCGCGGCAGCGACCCTCGGCATCCGCTGGTGGACAATCACCCCGTTTGCTACAGAAGACATCAACCACCCTTCGGCCCAAACGGCTCCCGATCATCAGTCGCACACTCAGGCCATTGCCGAGCAGCAGAGGGCGGCAGCCCGCGCGCTACCGGCAGGAAGCGAAGCCGAGGATGAGGCTGAAGGTGACGGCCGCGAGTCGTTCCAGATGCTGGCCAGCCCGGCGACGGCTTACCACGGCGATACCGCGCGGGTGATCGAGGACGTGCGCGGCTGGCTGGCCGGGGGATGGAAGGTCGCCCTGGTGACCGAGGGCCACGGTCCGGCGCAGCGGCTCGCCGAGATGCTGCGCGGGGAGAACCTCCCCGCCAGGGCCGGGGACATCGACGCTCCGCCCGAGCCGGGCATCGCGGTCGTGGCAACCGGTCAGCTCGAGTACGGCTTCGTCTGGCCGTCGATCAGCCTCGCCGTGCTGTCCGAGGTTGACCTGGCGGGCCAGCGGACCGCCAGGGACCGCAGCAGGATGCCGAGCCGGCGGCGCGGCGGGATCGACCCGCTGCAGCTCACCCCGGGCGACTACATCGTGCACAGCCAGCACGGGGTCGGCCGTTACCTGGAGATGACGAGCCGGACGATCCAGGGCGCGACCAGGGAGTACCTGGTCATCGAGTACGCGGCGAGCAAGCGGGGGCAGCCTCCGGACCGGCTCTACCTGCCGACCGACCAGCTCGACGAGGTGACCAGGTACGCCGGCGGCGAGGCGCCGAGCCTGCACCGGCTCGGCGGTGCCGACTGGGCCAAGACCAAGGGCCGGGCTCGCAAGGCGGTGCGCGAGATCGCCGCCCAGCTGATCAGGCTGTACTCGGCCAGGGCGGCCTCACCGGGCTACGCCTTCGGCCAGGACTCACCATGGCAGCGCGAGCTCGAAGACGCGTTCCCGTATGCCGAGACGCCCGACCAGATCGCCGCGATCGACGAGATCAAGCGGGACATGGAAAAGTCGCTCCCGATGGACCGGCTGGTCTGCGGCGACGTCGGCTACGGCAAGACCGAGCTGGCCGTGCGCGCGGCATTCAAGGCCGTGCAGGACGGAAAGCAGGTCGTGGTGCTGTGCCCGACGACGTTGCTCGTGCAGCAGCACATGGCGACGTTTGGCGAGCGATACGGGCCGTTCCCCGTGGTACTCAAGGCCCTGTCGCGCTTCCAGTCTGGCGCCGAGGTGAGTGCCACGCAGGCCGGCCTGGCAGACGGAACGGTCGACGTGGTGATCGGCACGCACCGCTTGCTGTCACCGGAGACCAGGTTCAAGAACCTCGGCCTGATCATCATCGACGAGGAGCAGCGGTTCGGCGTCGAGCACAAGGAGTACCTGAAGGCGATGCGCACGCAGGTCGACGTGCTCTCGATGTCGGCCACGCCGATCCCGCGGACGCTGGAGATGGGCATCGCGGGAATCAGGGAGATGTCTACCATCCTGACCCCGCCGGAGGAACGGCACCCGGTGCTGACATTCGTCGGCCCGTACGACGAGAAGCAGATCGCGGCGGCGATCCGCCGCGAGCTGCTCCGCGACGGGCAGACGTTCTTCGTGCATAACAGGGTTGCCTCCATCGGCAAGGTCGCGGCCCGGCTGACCGACCTGGTGCCCGAGGCCAGGATCGCGGTCGCGCACGGGCAGATGAACGAGCACACGCTCGAGAAGATCATGGTCGACTTCTGGGACAAGCAATTCGACGTGCTGGTCTGCACGACGATCGTCGAGTCCGGGCTCGACATCGCCAACGCGAACACGCTCATCGTGGACCGTGCCGACGCCTACGGGCTGTCCCAGCTGCACCAGCTCCGCGGCCGGGTCGGCCG
>JASHXW010000064.1 GCA_030043395.1 Streptosporangiaceae bacterium | reverse complement strand
AAGCTCGGCGCAGTTCAGGGACAGCCGGATCGGCCCCCGTGAGCTCGCGGACAAGCAGAGGCGCGGAAGGGCACAAGGCGGCTGCGGTGATCACCAGCTAGGCCAGTCCCCTGACTGCGCGCGCAGGCGGAGTGTCGCCCCTGATCGCCGAGACCATATCGAGTGCCTGCCGGGTTGGCGCGACGTGGTGCGCGCGGAAGATGCGAGCACCCAGCCAGGCGCAGACTGAGGTGGTGGCCAGCGTTCCGGCCAGCCGATCCTCCAGCCCCGCGTTCAGGGTCTCGCCGATGAAGTCCTTGTTGGACAGCGAGACCAGAACCGGCCAGCCCGTCGCGGTCATCTCGCCCAGTCGCCTAGTGACCTCCAGCGAGTGCCAGGTGTTCTTGCCGAAGTCGTGAGCCGCATCGATCACGATCCTGGCCGGGTCGACGCCATCCGCGACCGCGCGCGCGGCGAGCCGCTGAGTCGCTTGCAGCACGTCGGACATCACGTCGGAGTAGCTGACACGGAACGGCCTGGTTCTCGGCTGCTGTGCCCCGACATGCGTGCAGACCAGTCCAGCGGCAAACTCGGCGGCCACCTGGCCTAGCTTGCGATCCCAGCCGCCCCAGGTGTCGTTGATCAGGTCAGCGCCCGCTCCGCACGCCTCGCGGGCAACTTCGTGCCGCCAGGTGTCGGCGCTGATCGCGACGTCGGGGTAGGCGTCCCGGACGGCCGCGATGAAGCCAGCGACCCGGCGGATCTCCTCGTGCACGTCGACGTCCTGGCCCGGTGCCGCCGGGATGCCCCCCACGTCCACGATGTCGGCACCGTCAGCGATGACCTGGTGCACCCGCTCCATCGCGGCAGACTCGTCCCAGGTGTCGCCAGGATGGAAGAACGAGTCCGGCGTGCGGTTCACGATCGCCATGATGAGCAGCCGGTGCGGCGGATAGTCATGCTTGCCGAGCCGCAGCACACCCTGCTCTTTGTCGGGCTGCAGCAAGGGTCAGCTTGTCAGGCCGTCGATCGTCAGGCCCAGTCCTATGCCGAGCATCCAGACGTCCTTGCTGACGGCAGTCCCCTGCTGGCTCGGCCAGATGCTCCCCGGCTTGCGCATCCCTGGAGTCTTCGCGTACATCCCGAGCAGAGCGCCGGAGAAGCCGGTCAGCGCGACGCCAGCCAGCGCCGTGGGCACGAAGGGGATCAGCAGCGCACTGCCGAGAGCGATCTCGCTGGCGGCCAGCAGCCGCAGGAACTGCTCGGGCGGGATGTCCTTCAGCATCGGATAGGCCCCGGAGGCCATCCCGTGCAAGGCCTTCGCGCGCGCTTCGTCGCCCTTCCACTTCTCCAGCCCGGCGTGCAGGATGAACGCGCCGGTCGCGATGCGGCCCGGCACGTCGCGCGCCTTGATCTTCAGACGCATCAAGATTGTCCTTTCATCTGGGTGCCACGCGAGTACCCCGCGACTGGCTCAGAAACCTGGGAAGGCCTTGCGCAGCTCGTCGAGCTCGACACCTGAAGTGTGCACTGCCGGGGTGTGGGCCGGATCGAGCCGCCCGTAGAGCAGCCGCATGAATGCCTCGGCCGGAAGCCGAAGCTCGGGCAGCCCGTCCTCGCCATCAAACTCGGTCAGCGATGTGTGCTCCCCGGTCTGCAGGACGAACCGCCTCTCCGGGCTGGTGACCTGCACGTCCACTCGCATGTCGGGCATGCCTTCCTTGCCAAACCTGGCCGCGAACTGGCCGATCGTGTCGATCAGCAGTGCCACGGATTCAGGGGCTACCGTCGCCGCCGGGTCGCGCATGACAGCGATGTCCCACGAGTGCATGGCATGCTCGCCAAGGCGCATGCGCGCCAGCCCTGCTGCGTCCATGTCCATGCCGAACATCTTCAGGCGCAGCCGTTCGAGCTGGTCAGCATCCAGCGACTCGAGTCGGCTCACGAGCTTGTTGTCAACCGCCAGGCCGTCCGCAGTCTGTTCCGACGGGCTCTTGGCGTTCCAGCCATCCCAGATGGGTCCGAAGGCTTCCCGTCCGGGTGGCTCTTCGCCAGCCAGGCCAGCGTCAATGAACAGATTGAAGATCTCGGCACCCGAGCCGAGGTGCGACATGACCTGGCCGATGGACCACTCTGAGCAGTAGGAGGGCCCGCCGAGCTCGTCGGCGTCCAGCGGCTGAACGCTATCCCGCAACGCGTCGTGCGAGTCCCGCAGGGCCCGGATCCACGGTCCTGGCCTGGTTTCCATGGGGTGACTCCATTCCGATTCAGGTGAGGCTGGTGCTTATCAAGACCCCAGAGGGCCGGAACCGCGAGGACTACGGCCATCTCCTCGGCATCTCCGACCGCCGAGGACGCGCATGTTGCACGCCAACGGCGGCGCATATCTGGAGGGTTACCTCCGCTACAGGCTAACAGCATCCGAATGCGGCAGTGCCGGTCACCTATCCTGTACCGGTGAACGCCAGCCCGCAGCTTAGCGACGAGTACGAGGCGGGTCTCCAACCGCCTTGCCGCAAGCTGCGCGCCGACGCCGAACGCAATCGTGCCCTCATCGTCGCGGCCGCCAGCGCGGTCTTCGCCGAGCAGGGCCTGGAGGCACCGCTCGAGGAGATCGCCGCGCGCGCTGGCGTCGGGATCGCCACCTTGTACCGCAGGTTCCCGGCGCGGGAGCAACTTGTCGCCGCTGCCCTGCTCGACAAGGTCACCATGTACGCCGACGCGGCCGACCAGGCCCTGGCCGACCCGGACCCGCGGGCTAGCTTCGTAAGCTTCGTCACTCACATCTGCGAACTCCAGGCCGGGGACCGCGGGCTGGCCGACCTGCTGTCGATGACTCTTCCCGCTGATCACCAGGTCGAGCTGGTCAGGGCCAGGGCCAACGAGTCGGCGGTCAGGCTGATCGACCGCGCCAAGGCGGCCGGGGTGCTACGCGCGGACTTCGTCGGCGAGGACCTGCTGCTCCTGCTGATCGCCAGCGCCGCCGTCGCGCAGGCGACCAGCCGGGAGGCACCGTGCGCCTGGCGCCGGTTCGTTGCACTGGCCCTAGACGGATTCCAAGTCGCCGGTGCCCCCCGGCTGCCCGACCCGCCGTCAACCGCCCAGATGGCGGACGCCATGCTCAGGCTTGCCAAGGACAGAGGCTGCGGCAAGGGCGCACAAATCGACCCTGACCCGCCCCACCGACTCTGACGCACCCCACCGACTCTGACGCACCCCACCGACCATGACCTACCCGACCATGATCACGGACGCCTGCACCCGGCAGATTCAGGGGGTGGTCGCAACGCGTTGGTCGTCGGCGAGGAGCTTAGCGAATTGCTCGGCGGGGGTGGCGTAGCCGAGGCGCTTGCGGGGCCGGTCGTTGAGCTCGGCGGCGATGGCCTGGATCTGGGCGGGG
>JASHXW010000063.1 GCA_030043395.1 Streptosporangiaceae bacterium | reverse complement strand
AGCCCACGACAAGCACGATCGCGGGAATCGTCAATGGCAAGAGGCAGAGGAACTCAAAGGCCCGGCTGAACCCGCGCACCCGGAGCCTGACCCAGATCATGGTGGGCAGCACCAGCAGCAACATGACCACGCAGGTGAGAAAGGCGATCCCCAGAGTGAGCTCAATGGACGAGAGCAGTGCGGGCGGGCCCTTGTAGGTGAAGATCTGCTTCCACCCGTTTATCGACCAGCTGCCCGGCTGCTTGCCTTCCAGCGAGAAGCGCAGCAGCGCCCACATGGGCAGCAGGAAGAACAGGCCGAAGAGCGTGAAGGTCAGGTACCTGAACAGGTTGAGCCGCCGGCGTCGCCGGCTGTGGACCCCGCGGGGGGGAGCGCTGCCGGTCGTGCTCGCTGGCTTGGCGGTGACCGCGCTCAGCGCAGCCATTGCGCAGCCCTCCGCGTGAGCAGCGCATACCCGGTCATCACGATCGCCACCATGACCACCATTCCCAGCGCGAGGACGTCTGCCTGGTTGAAGTTCAGCAGCCCGACTTCGCTGATCATCGAGATCGAGATCTGCTGCGGGACTATGTAGGAGATCTGGTTTTCCCAGGCCACGATGGTCGCGTAGGCGGACAGCCCGTTGGCGAACAGCAGCAGCGTGGCGCCGAGGAACGCCGGCATGAGCACAGGCCCGGCGACATGCCGCCAATACTGCCAGGTGGAGCCGCCAAGATTCTCCGCAGCTTCGCGCCACTGCACTTTCAGGCCGTCGATCGCTGGCAGGAACACCAGCACCATCAGCGGGATCTGGAAGTAGCAGTAGATGACGGCGATGCCCCAGGGGAAGTCGTAGTACCAGCCCGCGTGAAACAGGTATCCAGTGGTCGGCCCGATCGCGGCGAGGAACGCGAAGGCCAGGGTGACCCCGCCGAACTGGGCCAACACGCCCGAGCCGGACAGGTACACCCGGCGCATCAGGCCGTCAGCCGGACCAGAGGCGACGGCGTAGGCCAGCAACGCGCCAAGCACCGCGCCGATCGCCGCGGTGATCCCGGCCAGCTCGAACGACCCGACGAAGTACGTGCGCACGGTCGATCCGCCGAGCGCAGTAATCCCCGAGAACGTGAACGCGCCATCGGGGTTCTTGAATGCGTTCCACAAGATGATGCCGGTGGGCAGCAGCAGGAGCACGCCGACGTAGCCGAGGAACGGCAGGATGCCCGTCCAGGCAACTGGAAGCCTGCGCCGGGCCCGGCCGGTGGCAGTGCCACCAGCGGGCCCGGCGCTTGCGTTAGCGATCGCGGTCACAGCGCCTTGAACCTAGGACACGGCCTTGGCCCAGTTTGCCGCGAGGTAGTTCGCGGCGGCGGTGGCCTGCGCCTGGGACAGGAAAATCGGCGTGCCGGTGACCGGCGGCAGCTTCGCAGCCGCGGCCTTGTTGATCGTGCCGTTAGAGGTCATCGCAACCTGCTCGACCGGCCGGGCGCCGCCAGCCAGCCACAGGTTCTGACCGCCGACGGCGGCCTGCGAGTACAGGAACTCCTCCCACAGCCGGGCTGCTGCCGGATGCGGAGCGTTCTTGTTGATGGCCTGCGCGTAGAAGCCGCCGAGCGTCGCGTTGGACGGGATGTAGACCTTCCAGGTCGACGCGGGCTGGCCCACGACAGCCGCAGTGTTGAGGTAGTCCCAGTTGAAGACCACCGGCGTGGCGCCGGTCTTGATCGTTGCCGGCGTGGCCTGCACGGGGTTGAAGTTACCGGCCGCCTTAAGTTTCTTGAAGAAGTTCACGCCTGTGGCGATGTTGCTGGCTGAGCCGCCCTCGGCGAGGTTGGCCATCATGACGCCGTTCAGCGCGGCGTTGGCCTCGGTTGGGTTGCCGTTGAGCGCGACGCCGTTCTTGAACTTGGAGCCGAGCAGCTGGTTCAGCGAGGTGATGGTGCCTACCTTGGCGGAGTTGTAGCCGACGCTCATGTAGCCGCCGTAGTCCTCCACCCAGAGGCCGGACGATTCCTTCTGGCTCGCCGGGATCGACGACCAGGTTGCGACCTTGTACGGGGCGAACAGCTTGGTGTACTGGTAGGCGACGGCCAGGCCGACGTCGAGGACGTCCGCAGCCAGGGAGGTGCCGTTCTTCTGCTGGATCTGGGTGATCTCCTGGGCGCTGCTGTCACTTGGCGCGATCGAGTTCACCTTGATGCCGTACTTGGACTCGAAGTCCTTGATGATGTTGCCGTAGTTCGCCCAGTCCGCGGGCAGGGCGATGACGTTGAGCGTGCCTTCCTTCTTGGCCGCCTTGATGAGAGCGCTCATGCCACCGCCGGCCTTCGCCGAGGTGACGGTCGCCCAGTTCGTCCCGCCCGATGTGCTTGATGGAGAGGACGAGCAGCCTGCTGCGGCGAGCGCCAGAGCGCCCAGCACCGCAAGCCCGACTCCAGATGTCCGCACAGCTCCGGCTGCGCGTAGGAATCTGTGACGCTTCATGTATCCCATCTTTCCAGTCTGGAATAGGCGAAAAGATTGCTAGCGTGTATAAGCGGCATTGCTCTACACGCGGCATAAGAGTATGACATGCACGTAGACGATTAGAAGCTTCTGCGAAGTAACTAAATGGTGAACAAGGGCTGAACGCTCGACGACCCTACTGTCCGGCGGTGCCGCGACTGGGCGCCACCGTTGGCGTGTCAGCGCGCGATGCCCGCCGTGAGGGGTCGGCACCCTCCATCTGCTTGACCGCCTCCGGAGCGTGGTGCGCGATGACGACGATCCCGGTGGTCATCAGGGCCAGAGCAAGGATCTGGCCCGCGATCGCGAGCGGGCTGCTGCTCAGGGTCTCGTTCAGCAGGAAATAGGCCAGCGCGACTGAGATCAGCGGGTCGCATGCAGTGATGATGGCCATCACCGGAGCGATCAGGGTGCCCTGCTGGAATGCGTTCTGATTGAGCAGGAACCCAAGCGGCCCGACTATGGCGAGGACGTAGATGGGCCAGTGCGTGAAGACGGCCGACGGGCCACCGCTGAAGTCGGCGGTGACCAGCTTGACGATGAACGCAGCGAAGCCGTAGGTGACACCGCAGGCAAGCGCCACGGCTAGCGGCCGGATGTTGCGGTTACCCCGGCCCACCATCATGCAGGCCGCGATGGCCACGGCGAGCCCGATCAGGATGGGCAGCACCGATGAGAAGCCGACGGTTGACACGCCCCCGGACGGCCGGGCGATGACCAGGAACCCGGCGACACCGGTCGCGCAGGCGAGTACGCCCGCGAAGATGATCACGTCCTTGGCCCTGCGCAGGAATGCGCTAATGAGAACGGCGAAGACCAAGTCGCACACGAGTATCGGCTCGACCAGAGCCAGCGGTCCGTACCTAAGCGCGGTCACCTGCAGGACGAAGCCAACCACGGTCGCGCCGATAGCAGCGACCCACAAGGGCTGCCGCACCAGGTCGAGCAGCAGTCGCGGCGACAACGCCCGCCTGCGCTGCACGCGCTTGGTGCTGCGTTGCTCCGCCACGGAAGAGCCGCCGAAGACCAGTGCGCTGGCCAGAGCCGCCAGAATTGCGATCAAGGTCGACATAGCGTCATCAGATCTGCCGACATGACTGGATTAGGGCCCGGGTGCAGCCCTGTGATGGCAGCTGTCGCATCATCCCCACACCTGCCCCACCGCACACTGAGTTACTCGCCCGGCTCTTCTTGGCAGCCGAGCCTTGCCGCGATCCCTCGCAATACTGGTTGGCTCGCGAGTCGTAGCGGAGTCTTCCTGTCTCCCTGGTTTGCACCTGACTCTGCGGGCAACATTCGCCAACAGTCTTCTAGTGCGGGGGCACCAGTTGGACGAGACAATTCATCGCTAATGCCATGGCCAAGACGATCTACTGGCTAACTACGCGGAGATTCGCGGTCACTGGTGGCGTCGGATGACGCGGAAGGCGGTCGTGCTGACCGGGCCTTTCGGTCTCGGTCACCAGATGCTGCGGACTAGTTGCGGGGCGCTGCTGGCGCAATCAGGCTGGCGCACTCGCGACCTGGACTGCATGGCGCTGCTCGGATCTGGCCTGGCGCAGGCCGGCCAGCGGGTCTTCGACAGGCTGCTCGCGCTCCCGGGCATCTACGACGGCCTGCACTTCGCGCACCTGCGACAGGGGAGCCGGGTGGCCGAGCTCATGGACCGGGCCGCTTGCGCGAGGATCGTTCCCGCCCTTCGGGCCGACCTTGAACATGAGCCCGCCGACCTCGTCATCAGCGTCTTCGCGACCGGCGCGTCAGCGGCGGCCAAGCTCAAGTCGGAGGCACCGCACCGGGCCACGGTGGTGCTTTGCACGGACGCAACT
>JASHXW010000062.1 GCA_030043395.1 Streptosporangiaceae bacterium | reverse complement strand
TGAAGTGGGGCCGGTGGGATTCGAACCCACACTGGCAGGATCCTAAATCCTGTGCCTCTGCCATTGGGCTACGGCCCCGGAGGGATCAGCCTCCTGGAACGACCAGTTTCGCCAAGCTCAACTCAGGGCTCTAGGCCCAGGTCCTTGCGCAACCGGGCCACGTGGCCGGTGGCCTTCACGCCGTAGTACGCCCGCTCGACCGTGCCGTCGGGCGCGATCACGAACGTCGACCTGATGACCCCGACCGTCTGCTTGCCGTACAGCATCTTCTCGCCGTATGCGCCGTACGCGGTCAGCACCGTGCGATCGGGATCGGAGAGCAGCGGGAATGTCAGGCCATCCCGGTCACGGAACTTCGCCAGCTTCCCGGGGCTATCCGGTGAGATGCCGAGCACCGCGAAGCCAGCCCTGGACAAATCCTTCTCGCTGTCGCGGAAGTCGCATGCCTGCTTAGTGCACCCGGGCGTCATCGCCGCCGGGTAGAAGTACACGATCACCCGCTGGCCACGTAGCGACGACAGGCTGACCTGGCCGCCGTCCGCGTCGGGCAGGGTGAAGTCCGGCGCCACGTCGCCTGGCGCGAGCCGATGCTCGGTCACTATTCGTCCCTCCGATTCAGGCTCCTACCGTACCGGCAAAGCCCGCCACCGCGCCGGCGCGTCGGCGCCGCCGTCAGCGTGCGGTCCGCCGCCGGACGGACTCTCCGGCACCGATCAGCGGACCGACTCCGCGATCACTGGCACCAGCGCGCGGAACGCCCGGCCGCGGTGGCTGATCGCATCCTTCTCATCCGGGCTCATCTCGGCTGTTGTGCGGTCCTCCAGGTCGGGAACGAATATCGGGTCATAGCCGAACCCGTTCACTCCCCTCGGCTCGCGGATCAGGTGGCCGTGCACGGTGCCTTCCCTGACGTGCTCGCCACCTGACGGCAGGACAAGCGCGGCTGCGCACGCGAAGAACGCCCCGCGCCGGTCATCTGGCACGTCGCTGAGCTGGCCGAGTACCAGTCGCAGGTTCGCGGCGTCATCTCCGTGCCGTCCTGACCAGCGGGCGGACAGCACGCCGGGCATGCCGTTGAGCGCATCGGCGCACAGCCCGGAGTCGTCCGCAACCGCGGCCAGGCCCGTGTAAGCGGCGATCGCGCGCGCCTTCAGCAAGGCGTTCCCGGCGAACGTTGCCTCAGTCTCAGCGATCTCCGGGGCGCCGGAGAACTCGCCGAGGCCGATCAGGTCGACGCCCACGCCGCTGGCGGCCAGGATCCTGTCAAGCTCGGCAAGCTTGCCAGGATTGGCGGTGGCCAGGACCAGCCTGGGCCGGTCGGCAGGAGACATAAGTGATGTTGTGCCGGCTCAGGACCCGGCCAGCGCCTCGCGCTGCAGCCTGCTCAGCTCGCCGCACCCGGCCACGGCCAGATCGAGCAGCTCGTCGAGCAGCTTGCGGTCGAACGGCTCGCGCTCGGCGGTGCCCTGCACTTCCACGAACTGGCCGGCGCCCGTGCAGACGACGTTCATGTCGGTCTCGGCAATGACGTCCTCGGCATAACAAAGATCCAGTCGCGGCTCGCCGTCCAAGATGCCGACGCTCACCGCCGAAACCGATGCGGCCAGCGCACCTGGCTTGCACCGCTTCTTTGCCTGCAGCCACGCCACGGCGTCGGCGAGGGCCACGTAGCCGCCGGTCACGGCTGCCGTCCTGGTCCCGCCATCGGCCTGAAGGACATCGCAGTCGATCATGATGGAGTTCTCGCCGAGCGCCTTCAGGTCCATGCAGGCACGCAGAGACCGGCCGACCAGCCGGGAGATCTCCTGCGTCCTTCCGCCGACCTTGCCCTTGACCGACTCCCGGTCGCTGCGCGTGTTGGTCGAGCGGGGCAGCATCGCGTACTCGGCGCTCACCCAGCCGAGCCCGCTCCCCCGCCGCCAGCGCGGCACTTCCTCAAGGACGCTGGCTGCGCACAGCACCCGGGTCGAGCCGAATTCCACGAGCACAGAGCCTTCGGCGTGGTCAAGCCAGCCTCGGGTGATCTTTACCTCGCGGAGCTGATCCGGACGACGGGCATCAGGTCGGGAAGCCATGCTGGCAAGAGTAGCGGCAATCAGTACGCCGCTCGGTCCGGCGCCCCTGAGCCGATCCACTCGCAGACCGAGCGAACGCCATCGGGCAGGGCAGTCGCTGCCCGCCAGCCCAGGTCGAGCGCGGCCCGCTCGACCGCCAGCGCGCTGCGCTGCAGTTCGCCAGGCCGGGCCGGGGCGAAGGTCGGGTCGACCGCACGGCCAGTGACCTTGCCGATGACTTCGGCTAGCTCGAGCACGCTCACCTCGGCACCGGTGCCGATATTCCACGTTCCCGGCCTGCGCTGGTCGGCCGCGGCCAGGAAGGCGCTGACGGTGTCGCCGACGTACACGTAGTCGCGGGTCTGGGTGCCGTCGCCGAAGATGGTCGGGCGCTTCCCGGCCAGGACCTGGGCGCAGAAGATCGGCACGACCCCGGCCTCGCCCGCCGGGTCCTGGCGGGGGCCGTACACGTTGGCCAGGCGCAGCACTGAGTGCGCGGTCTGGTGCAGCCGGTTGTACAGGCCCAGGTACTGCTCGGCGCAGTGCTTGCCGATGCCGTACGGCGACTCAGGCAGCGGCAGCACGTCCTCCATCGACGGGATCGGCGCGTCCCTGCCGTAGAGCGCGCCGCCGGTCGAGCAGAGCAGCACCCTGGCGCCAACCGCCCGCGCCGCCTCAAGGACGTTGATGCTGCCGACGACGTTCGCCTGCGCGTCAGCGGCGGGCCTGGCTACCGAGGCCCGCACGTCGATCTGGGCGGCGAGATGGCAGATCAGCTCGGGGGCAACCGAGCTGATGACCGTTCCGAGCAGGTCCGCGTCGGTGACGCTGAGCTTGTGCAGTACGACCCGCTCGTCCAGGCGGCCAGGCCGGCCCGTGGAGAGGTCGTCGATGACGGCGACGTCGTCGCCCCTGGCGAGGAACGCGTCGGTGAGATGCGATCCGATGAATCCGGCGCCGCCGGTGACGAGAACCCGCATGCCTCGGCAGTCTATGCGGGCCGCGCGGCCTGAGCTCGGGCGCGGGCCGGGAGCGCCATGACGTGGATGCCCTTAGAGCACCCGTCCGGGGGCTGCCAGCGACAAAGTGCCCGCGTACTGCGCTGCCGCCTCGTCACGGACCTGGTCGCGGCTGTTCCAGGGGACAAGGTGAGTCAGCACCAGCTCGCCGACCTCAGACCTCGCCGCGTACTCGCCCGCCTGGGCGCCGGTGAGGTGCAGCCCGGCCGGGAGGTCCGGCCCGGTGCTGAAGGACGCCTCGCACAGCAAGATGTCGGCACCGGAGGCAAGCCTGGCCAGGCTGTCGGTCTGGCCAGTGTCGGCCGAGTAGGCGATCGCGCGGCCGCCGTGCTCAAGCCGGAAGCCGAACGTCTCGACAGGGTGATTCATGTGCTCCGTGGTGACGGTGATCGGCCCGATCTCGACAGTTCCCTCGGTCAGCGTCACGAAGTCGAAGTTGTCGGTCATCGAGATGCTCGTCTCGGCGCTCGCCCGCTGCAAGCGCTCGGCGGTGCCCGCCGGGCCATAGACCGGGATCCGCGGGAACCGGCGGGCCGGGTGGTGGCCACGGAACACGTTGTACGAGCACATGTCGAGGCAGTGGTCGCCGTGCAGGTGACTGAGGCACACCGCGTCGATGCTGCCGATGTCCGCGTAGCGCTGCAGGGAACCAAGCGCCCCGTTGCCGACGTCCAACAGCAGCCGGAAGCCTTCGGCTTCCACGAGATAGCTCGAAGCCGCGCTATCGGGGCCGGGGAAACTGCCTGAACACCCGATGATCGTGAGATCCATAGCAATAAGGCTAAGGTGCGCGAACCCTCGGCGAGGGAGCGCTGAGCAGTCAACGATTCGGCCTAACATCTACACACAATGCCCAAAACGCGGCATGATCCCTGCTAGCCGCGTTCTCCGCCGCCGCTGTATCCTGCCGGGCGCGCCTTGATGACTGGAGATCTTATGGCCGACCAGGCGACCGAGTCGCCGCACCTGCTCCCGCGCGCCCTCGCCGAGCCTGACATCCCGGTGTCGCGGCGCTGGATCGGCGCGCTCGGGCTGGCCAGCCTGGCCATGTGGATGGCAGCGATCACGCCCCTGCAGGTACTGATCCCCGAGCAGCTTCAGCATTACGACCCGAAGGGCAAGATCCTTGCCCTCGGCCTCATCTCGGCCTTCGGCGCCGTAGCCTCCCTGCTTGCCACTCCGATCGCAGGCGCGCTGTCTGACCGGACCACTCGTGCGTTCGCCTTCCTGCACATGAACGGCAGGCGGCATCGGTGGACCTTGTCCATGGCCGTGCTCGGCGCGGTCTGCCTTGCCCTGATCGGCACGCAGACCGCGGCCCTGGGGATTGGCGTCCTCTGGGTGCTGTTCAGCGCATTCCAGAATGGCGAGTACGCCAGCCTGAGCGCCGCGGTTCCCGACCATGTCCCGGTGAACCAGCGGGCGACTGTCGCCGGCTGGGTGGGCATGCCGCAGGCCCTCGGGCTGGTGATCGGCACCGCCCTGATCGTGTACGTGTTCACCGGCCACGGATCGGTCGCCCAGTACGCCGCGCTCGCGATCCCGCTCGTGCTGCTCGCGTTGCCCTTCGTGCTCGGAACGCCGGACTATCCGCTCGAGACTGAGCATCGCAGCGAACTCAAGCTCAGCACCCTGGCCAGGGCCTTCTGGGTCAACCCGCGGGAGTACCCGGACTTCGGGTGGGCGTGGATCACCAGGTTCCTCGTCTCGCTGGCGATCGGCATGGGAACGTTGTATTTGCTGTACTTCCTGCGCGACCGGGTCCATTACGCGCATCCGGCGCAGGGCCTGTTCATCCTGATCGTGATCTATACCCTCCTGGTCGTCGTCACCGCCATCGTCGGTGGCGTCATCTCCGACCGCATCGGCAAGCGCAAGATGATCGTCACCGTCGCAGGCTGCCTGATCGCTGCAGCCGCGCTCCTGCTCACCTTCATCGAGACCTGGGACGCGGCGCTGGTCGCCGCCGTCCTGTACGGTGCTGGGTTCGGCGCCTACCTGGCCGTCGACCAGGCACTGATCACCCAGGTCCTGCCAGCGGCCAAGGACCGCGCGAAGGACCTCGGGATCATCAACATCGCCATCGTGGGCCCGGCTGCGGTGGCGGGCGCGCTCTCCGCGGTGCTGGTCTCGATCGGCGGCTACCCCACCCTGTACGCGGCGACAGCGCTCGTCGGGGCCGCGGGATCGCTTCTGGTCTGGCGGATCAAGAGCGTCCCTTAACTTCAACGTGCCACCCCCGCCCCCACGGGAGTACCCATGGCCGAGCAGACAGCCGACGCGCCGGCGACATCGTCGCGCGCACTGGCCGAGCCAACCAGTCCGGTGCCGAAACGCTGGGTGTTCTACCTCGGCCTCGGGTTCCTCGGCCTGTGGATGGCATCGGGCACGCCGCTGCAGATCATGCTGCCCAAGCAGGTGCAGGACGTCGCGCCGCACGACAAGTTCCTGGTTCTCGGGGTGCTGCACGCGCTCGGCGCCATCGCCGCCATCGTCGCGACGCCGCTGATCGGGGCGATGTCCGACCGGACGACAGATGCCAGGGGGCTGCTACGGCTGCGAGGCAGGCGACACCGCTGGACCCTGGGCATGGCGGTGCTCGCGGCCATCTCGCTGTCCCTGACCTCGGCCTGATCAACATCGCGATCTCTGGCCCCGCAGCCGTCGGCGGGCTTCTCGCGGCCCTTGTCGTGACGCTCGGCGGCTATCACTCGCTCTACGCCGTCACCGCGGTCGTCGCGGCGCTTGGCGCGACACTGGTCTGGCGCATCAAGAGCGTGCCGTAGGTCACTGGCGACAGCGACCGCCTGATGACCTGGACGTCACTCAGCTCGGCGGT
>JASHXW010000061.1 GCA_030043395.1 Streptosporangiaceae bacterium | reverse complement strand
ATGCTGCTCGACAGCGCCTCGCTGTACTTCCGCGCCTTCTACGGCGTGCCCGAGACCACCACCGCCCCCGACGGCACGCCGGTGAACGCCATTCGCGGCCTGCTCGACATGATCGCCCGGCTAGTGCGGGCACGCCATCCAGGCAGCCTGATCGCGTGCATGGACGCCAGCTGGCGACCGGCCTTCCGGGTGGCGGCAATCAGCTCGTACAAGGCGCACCGGGCAAACCCGGACGGCTCCGAGCAGATTCCCGATGCGCTGCTGACCCAGGTCCCGGTCATCTGCGAGGTGCTGGCCGCGGCGGGCGTCGCCATGGCGGGCGCCGACGGCTACGAAGCAGACGACGTGATCGGGACTCTCGCTGCGCGAGCCGACGGCCCCGTCGAGGTCGTCACCGGCGACCGGGACCTGTTCCAGGTGGTCGACGACGAGCGCGAGGTCCGCGTGCTCTACGTCGGGCGCGGTGTAGCCAAGCTTGAGGTCATCGATGAAGCCGCCGTGACGGCCAGGTACGACATCCCCGGCCGTTCCTATGCCGCGTTCGCTGCCCTGCGCGGCGACCCCAGCGACGGGCTGCCCGGTGTTCCCGGGGTGGGGGAGAAGACGGCGGCCGCGCTGGTGCGCGTGTACGGGTCGATCGACGCGATGCTGGCCGCGATCGACGCCGGCCAGGGCGGATTCCCGGCCACTAGCAGGGCCAAGCTGGTGGCAGCCCGCCCGTACCTGGAGGCTGTGATGCCCGTCGTGCGGGTCGCGACGGACGCCCCCCTTCCGCCAGCCGATGGCCATCTACCAGCCCGCCCGCCGGACCCGGCGGCGCTGGCCGCCCTGGACGAGCGCTGGGACCTGGGCAGCTCGCTAGCCCGGATGATGTCCGCCCTGGCAGTCCGCCCGGCGTAGCAAGCAGCCCTCGGGCGTTGATGTGACTCAACGTCATGCTATGAAGCCCGGGCTGGCCAGAGTCATCTCCCAGAAGAGCTCGTAGTCCAGTTTGGACGGGCTCGCAGCCAGACTCTGCGGCGTCAGATGCAGTGCGGCGGCCTGCGACCGGTACGCGGCGATGACCTCAGCCTTCACGGCGCGCTGCGCCGGGCTGAGCGTGATCACGCGCGCGCTCATCGAGCGCGGGTCGAATCCGGCCGACTGCAGCTCCCAGGCGAGCCAGAAGTCAGGGTCAAGGTACGGATCAGCGCGCCGGCCGGTTGCCCACGTAGGCCACCCGTAGGCGATGACGTAGGGGAAGTCCGCGTAGAGCACGACATCCGTACGGCCCGCGGCCCGCGCCGCGCGCAGGGCCGCGTCCCGCGCCAGGACATGGTCGGGATTGCCGCCTATAGCCGCAGGCAGCCAGACCGCATCCGCCGCTGAGAAGGCCTGCGCCATCAGCCCGGCTGCCGTCGCCAGGTCCGGATCGCCGTCGCGGTACTGGATTTCGCGCTCACCCAGGTGAATGCCGGTCGCGCCGAGCGCCGCCATGGCGGCCTCATCCTCGGCGATGCGCTCGCGCTGGCGTCGCTGTGAGCTCGTCGCCCCAGTGAGTTGGTCCCAGCTGGTAACGGGCAGGTCCGGCGGGGGGAGCGCGCTGAAGACCGTCAGCACCGTGGCATCGTGCTGGCCGATGCTGGCGCTCGCGGACAGGGCAGCATCGTCGAGATGCGGCGAGACGACGACGATCTTCATGACAGGTGAGCTTTCATGACCAATCAACCTAACCGGCCACAGGCTCCGGCGAAAAGGTCGAGGCTGCCGACAGCGCGGACGTTAGCACCGGGAATCCGCGTGCGGGCGTCCGGGATCATGGTCCGGCTAGAAGTCCTGCGGTCCTCCGAGTAGGTTGCGAGCGCCGACCTCGTCAGCGCGTGCGAGCAACTCGGCCGGCTCCGCGTAAACACGGTAAGCGCCGGCCCGCTCAAGCTCCTCGCGGCCGTAGCCGCCGGAGAGCAGCCCGATGCCCAGCGAACCAGCGCGGCGGGCGGCAAGCAGGTCCCAGACGCTGTCGCCAACCACCATCGCGTTCTGCGGCTCCACGCCGAGCAGCGCGGCGGCGGCCAGGAACAGGTCGGGGTCTGGCTTGGCGCGCCTGACCATGTCCCTGGTGACCAGCGGAGCGTCATCCGGCAGGCCGAGCATCGGGAGCGCCCTGGCCGCCACGGCCCGCCGTCCGCTGGTGGCGATCGCCCAGGAAATGCCATTGCTGGTCAGCGCCGACAGCAACTCAGCCGCTCCGGGCAGCGCCCGCACGGTGCCAAGCTGGGCCAGGTACTCGCGTTCATGGTCCGCTTGCAGCGACTCGATTTCCGCGGCCGAGAGCGACCGGCCCGTCTCGCGCAGCAGGGCCGAGACGAACAGCCCGCCGCTCATCCCGATCCGGCGGTGGATTCGCCAGACAGACAGGTCGATGTCCAGCTTCGACAGTGCGTAACGCCAGGCGATGACGTTCTGGTACACGCTGTCGATCAGCGTCCCGTCCAGGTCGAACAGGAATGCGGGAACGGGCGGCTCGCGGTACTCCAGGCGGGTCGTCACACGGTCACGATAACCTGGGCCACCTGCGCATGCGTTGACGCGGCCCGCCCTGATGCCAAGACTTGCGCAATGACCACGCTGACCATACCTGGCCTGCCTCTCGTGCTCGCTCCCGACGGCAGCCCGCCATGCGCGCATGACGTAGAAGACGGCGTGCTGCGACTGACCGCAGCCCCCGGTACTGACATGTTCGTCGACCCGGCGGGCTCCAAGACCGAGCCCGACGCCGGCCGGCTGCTCGGCGATGCCCCCGAGGAGGACTTCACCCTGGCCGCCAGGGTCACCGTCGGGTTTCGCAGTACCTTCGACGCCGGGGTGCTGCTTGTGCACGCGGGGGAGCGCCGCTGGGCCAAGCTCTGCTTTGAGTACTCACCGCAGCACGTGCCGATGGCGGTGACGGTCGTGACCACCGGAACATCAGATGACTGCAACTCCTTCGAGGTCGACGCGAGCACCCTCTGGCTGCGCATCACCAGGAAGGGCCAGGCCTGGGCCTTCCACGCCGGCCATGACGGCCAGCACTGGAGCCTGCTGCGCTATTTCCGCCTCGCTGCAGGCGACGGCCCGGGCGCGGGCCCGGTACGGGTTGGCTTCCTCGCGCAGTCACCGACGGGGAAGGGATGCATGGCGACCTTCGACCAGATCACCCTGCGACCGGGCGCACCCCAGGACCTACGGGACGGAAGCTGAGCGCCACCTTCCGGCGGAAACTGACCGGCACGGCCTACCCGCGCTACTGGATCGCGAGGGCCACCAGGCAAGTGTCATCGTCGGTCTGGCTTGAGCCGAGCGCCTCCAGCGCCGCGGAGGTCATCTGCTCAGGGTCCTGGCTCCCGCGCACGGCGCTGACCAGCGTCGCCAGTCCCTCGTCGATCGTCTCGTCCCGGCGCTCCACCAGGCCGTCGCTGTACAGCAGCAGCAGGTCGCCTGGCCGGAGCTTGACCTCGCCGAGCCCGTAGGGCTCACGTCCGGCGCCGAGCAGGATGCCGGACGGCTGGGCAAGCGGAGCAGCCCAGGCCCCGCGAACGAGTACTGGCGGCGGATGCCCGGCCTGCGCCCAGGTCAGAACGCGGCTGACGGGATCGAAGCGGCCGGCGATGACTGACGCCGTGTGCTCGGGCGACACATGCCACACCAGGTCGTTGAGCCAGCCGACGAGCCGGTCAGCGGCAGCGCCGGTGATGGCTAGCCCGGCCAGTGCGCCGCGCAGCCGCGCCATCCCGGCCGCGGCCCCGAGCCCGTGGCCGGCCACGTCGCCGATCGCCAGCAGGACGGTGTCGTCGGGCATCTCGGCCGTGATGTAGAAGTCGCCACCGACCCGGCTGGCCTGTGAGGCCGGGAGGTACCGGACCACGGTTCGCAGCCCGGGCAGGTCGAAAGGCTCGTCGTGCAGCGGCAGGATGGCGTGCTGGAGCTCCAGGACGATGTGCCGCTCCTGGGCCAGTTCGGCAGCCAGGCTCGCTTGGGCAGACACGAACCCCTCCTGAGGGCGCGCGCCCAGTAGGCGGACTCGCGCGGTCGCCTCGCGCTGCGCGCCCTTCGCGCGAGCAGCGCCAGCCACTACTGCCTCAGAACTCATCATTGCTCACATCTGGTGAGGCCTAGTTCACCCATCGTCCGGCATGTAGGGTGCGCCTGTCTAGATGCGGACATGTGGTAGCCATGATGAGATGATTCCGGCCAGGGGGCGCAAATTCTCCCGCGGCTGCGGGCCGTTGCGCTGTCGGGGGACAAGGTGCTGCCCGTCACCGTACGGGTACTGGAGGAGGGGCTGGAGCTGACCATGACCGAGGAGCTATACCCGGCGTCGCGGCTCGGCGACGCTGCGGCGGCGGCGGGGCGGGCAGGACTCGACGCGCTGCTGCTCACGCCGGGCCCTGACCTGCGCTACGTCGTCGGCTATGACGCCAAGGCGCTGGAGCGGCTGACCTGCCTGGCTGTCCGGGCGAACGGGGACCCTTTCCTCGTAGTGCCCAGGCTTGAGCTGCCCGCAGCGCAGGCATCGCCAGCCGGCGGGCTTGGCCTGGAGATCATCGCGTGGGACGAGACCGACGACCCGTATGCCCTGGTCGCGTCTCGGCTCGGTAAGCCTGCCGCGGTCGGCCTTGCCGACCGGATGTGGGCGCTGATGGTGCTGCGCTTCGCGGCGGCACTGCCAGGTACCAGGCAGGACCTCGCGAGTACCGCGCTGAGCCCGCTGCGCTCGGTCAAGTCAGCTGCCGAGGTGGCCGCGCTGCGCGAGGCTGGCCGGGCCATCGACCGGGTGCACGCCATGGTCCCCGGCTGGCTGCTGCCGGGGCGAACCGAAGAGCAGGTGGCCGCCGACATCAGGGAGGCGATCGTCGCGCAGGGGCACGCCTTCGCCGATTTCGCGATCGTGGCCTCAGGGCCGAACGGCGCGAGCCCGCATCACTCCGCCTCCGACCGCGTACTGCGGGCCGGAGATGCCGTCGTCGTCGACATCGGCGGGACGATGCCGAGCGGTTACTGCTCGGATTGCACCAGAACCTACGTCATCGGCGAGCCGCCGGCGGAGTTCGCCGAGTACTACCAGGTGCTCAAGGACGCCCAGGACGCCGCGTGCGCGGCAGTTCGGCCGGGCGTGAGCGCCGAGTCGGTGGACGCCGCGGCCCGCGAGCCGATCACGGCAGCCGGATACGGCGAGTACTTCGTGCACCGGACCGGGCACGGCATCGGGCTTGAGACGCACGAGGACCCCTACATCGTGGCCGGCAACGACGAGCCGTTGCGTCCTGGCCATGCCTTCTCGGTCGAGCCGGGCATCTATCCCGGACCGCACGGCGCCAGGATCGAGGACATCGTCGTCTGCACGGAAACCGGCTGCGAGCGGCTGAACGTGGCGCCCCGCGAGCTGGTGGCCGTCCCGGCCTGATGCCGCCGGTCGAGCGTGAGTGCCACGACGACGTGGCCAGGGCGCTCTTCGAGCTGACCGCCGAGATCGCCGGCAGCGAGCTCAGGCCGCGGGCCGCTGCGGCAGAGCGGGATGGCCGCTTCCCGCGCGAGACGTTCCGGCTGCTCGGCCGCTCCGGATTGCTCGGGCTGCCCTACGCCGAATCCGTCGGCGGCGGCGGCCAGCCGTACGAGACCTACCTGCAGGTCGTGGAGGAACTGGCCTCGGCATGGCTCACTGTCGGGCTCGGAGTGAGCGTGCACGTGCTCAGCTGCTTTCCGCTCGCCACCGCAGGCACGGCTCACCAGCAGGAGCGCTGGCTGCCCGATTTGCTCGGCGGCGAGCTGCTCGGCGCGTACTGCTTGTCCGAGCCCGCCAGCGGCTCGGACGCCGCCGCGATGCGCACCAGGGCCGAACCCGCTGATGCCGATTTCGTCATTAACGGCTCCAAGGCCTGGATCACTCACGCCGGGCTGGCGGACTTCTACACGGTTTTCGCCCGGACGTCGGGCGAGCCGGAAGGGCCGGACCGGTCCCACGGCATCAGCTGCTTCCACGTGCCTGCGAGGACTTCTGGCGTCACGGCGGCCGCGCCGGAACGCAAGATGGGCATGCGGGCATCGGTCACGGCGCAAGTGCAGTTCGATGACGCCCCGGTCCCGGCGGATCAGCTGGTAGGCGAGCGGGACAAGGGTTTCTCGATCGCCCTGGCCGCACTGGACGCTGGCCGTCTCGGCATCGCCGCATGCGCGACCGGCGTGGCGCAGGCGGCACTCGACACGGCGGCGGCCTATGCATGCCAGCGGCGCCAGTTCGGGCGCCCGATCATCGAGTTCCAGGGGTTGTCGTTCATGCTGGCTGACATGGCCACCGCAGTGGCGGCCTCGCGCTCCCTGTACCTGGCTGCCGCGCGGCGCAAGGACGCGGGCCTCGCCTACGGCCAGCAGGCCGCGATGGCCAAGGTGTTCGCCAGCGACGCCGCGATGAAGGTCGCGACCGATGCCGTGCAGGTACTCGGGGGGTACGGCTACGTCGAGGACTTCCCGGCCGAGCGCTACCTGCGAGAGGCCAAGGTGCTGCAGATCGTCGAGGGAACCAACCAGATCCAGCGGATGGTGATCGCCCGGTCGCTGGCTCGCGCCGAGGCGGGACGGTAACCGTGGAGGAGATCAACCGGAAGATCCTGGCGCTGCTGTCCGAGGACGGCCGGCTGAGCTTCACCGACCTCGCGCGGCACACCGGCCTGTCGGTTTCTGCCGTCCAGCAGCGGGTCAGGCGCCTGGAGGAGCGCGGCGTCATCCGCGGCTACCGCGCGATGATCGACCCGCAGGAGGCCGGCTTGCCACTCACGGCCTTCATCTCGATCAAGCCGTTCGACCCGGCCGCGCCTGATGACGCTCCCGAGCGCCTGGCTCACTTGCGGGCCATCGAGGCGTGCCACAGCGTCGCCGGGGACGAGAACTACATACTCAAGGTCAGAGTCGCATCCCCGGCCGCGCTGGAAGACCTGCTGCAGGAAATTCGCGCGGCCGCCAGCGTGTCGACGCGCACGACGATCGTGCTGAGCACGCCCTTCGAGGGCCGCGCGCCGAACATCTAGGCCGGCCCGGCCGGTGGCTGGAGCAGTCCGCGAGCGGTGGCAAGCTGGCAGTGTCATGCATGCGAGTGGACGCGTCCTAGCGACCTGGCCGACGGGGCACAACCTGGCCCTTGGCGGCGGCGGGCTGGCGCATTGGCTCATCCGGCTGTTCATCTGGCATGCGATCTGGCGGTTGCTGCGCTACCTGTGGCATATCCATACATTCGGCCCGTACATCGTGATCGCGCTGGTACTTGTGATTGCCGGCCTCGTGATCTGGCGCCAGTCACGCGGGTCGGTCCGGTTGCGCCGCAGCCGTAACAGCGGGCCTGCGGGCGACGACCGCGACAGTGGGACCGGCACCGGCCCGCGGGACTGGTAGAACCTGCCGACGGCGACTGGCTCGGGCACCTGCCTTCGTCATGCCTAAGTGCCGGTTGGCAGGGTCCTCCAGTCATACCTCTTCGCGAGCGCGACAAGCGTCTTGATGACGGACGGGCTGGGCGGCCAGGGTCCGTCGAGGCCACCCTGGGCCAGGCCGTCCTTAGCGTTCCAGTAGGTCAGCATGCGGTTGCCGTTATGCCGGGCCAGCCAGTACGCGACGGTGCTGTAGAGCTCGCTGCGATGGGCGTTATAAGGGCTGTTGATCTCGCAAATTCGCAGCGGCGGTGCGGCCAGGCCGGTCACTTTCCGCCAGGCATGATGGTTCTGAGCTAGCCGCTCGAGGATCTTCCTCTTGCTGAAGCTGTTGTGCGGGCCGCGGAGCTGCGGAAACTCATAGAAGTCGTCGCCGTACCAGTCCAGGCCCGGAGCTATCCAGTCGATCTGCTCGACTACTTCCCCGACCGTGATCACGCCGAACAGGACCTTGGAGCCCTTGCAAAGGCTGTGCCCGTACTCCTGCAGTCTCTTAGCGGTGTGCGGATTGTTGACATAAGACGGGTATTTGAGCGGGTTATAGGACGTATTCTCGTGCCAGAAAGTCAGCTCGGAATAGTCCGGCGCTGAAGCGATCAGGTGCTCGAGCCGCTTATCAAATTTACCGGCGAATAGTTCCTGGGGATTCGGCCGAAGTGAGAGCGTCATGTGCGTGTGCTGGAAGACATGTGGCCAGATGTCTCCGGGCGGGAACTGGTTCTCGATGTTGAAGTACCACCGCGCGCCAACCGCCAGCGGCGTGGCCCTGTGAAAGCCCGGATAGCCGCTCCGGTCGGCGCCGAAGACGACGCCGATCGGCGATGACGAGGAAGAAGCAGAAGGCGAGGCGGCCGGCCCGAGGCCCGCGGCGCCAGCGACGATGAGCCCGCCAGCGGCCATGGCATGGCGGCGGGACATTCCCGTGACGGTCTCGTCCTGTCCCTGTTCGAGAATGCTCCGAAGATCAGCCGTGGCCATTTCGAACCTTCCCCCTATCTCCGCCATTATTGGCGCTCAGCATGAAACAACAGCTTTTTGAGATTAATACAGTAAAGCAAGGTCGTCAAGGTAGCAATTGGGTATGGACGGCCCGGAAAGGCAGTTGCCCGCCGGCCACGTAGTGGCCGGCGGGCAACCCTCTCACCCCCCGGAGCGCTGGCTGGCCCCACACCTGCGGGCATGCCCGCACGCGTGCTCCCCACCTAGCCCATCGGCACCGCCCGGAGTGAGTCTGGGATGTCTTTCTCTGCGCCGCTCGGCACGAGCGCGACCGTGCCGTGGTAGGCGCGGGCGGTCACGGCAAGGTCCGGCTGCGGTACCGCCACGACGGTGGCACCACGAAGCAGGGCACAGTCGAGCAACGCGGCATAGCTAAGGCCGTTGCCGTGCGGCGGCGTGGCCAGCACGACGTCGCAGCCGGCGATCCCGGCGAGCTGATCGGCCCGGTCGACCTCGCGGATCAGCTCGTCATGGCTGACAGGCGCCGGCCGTATCTTGCCATCGCCGCCGGGTGAGAACGGCAGCAGGGCGACATCATCCGGCCTGCCCCTGGACGGCCGGATCATGTCAAGCCCGAGCAAGTCGCTGAAGCGCGTCGCGCCGGGCGCATCAGCGAAAGAGAACACCTGCCGCACCCACGACCTGTCGACGGCGGCCAGGGCGACGTCGGTCAGCGGCGGTGCCGTGATCACCATGCGAGCACCGCTTTGCCCGAGCTGGCTGGCGGTCTGCGCGGCGCTGAGGGCGGTGTCCACCGGCGAGGGAACGCCTCCCGCCGCGCGGACGGCGTGTACAGCCAGCGTGAAGGTCACAGCATCAGGAGCGAGGATCCCGACCACGTCGTGCGCCCGCAGGCCGCGCCATGACAGCCCGGCCGCCGCCGTCTGCACGGCCGCGGCGAGGCTCGCGTAGCTGTAGGCCGCCGGCTGCGCCTGGTCCGCAAGGGCAATGCAGCTGACCAGGGCGCTGCGGCCGGCGCGGTCGGCGAATGCCGAGACCGAGATCAGCCGCCTCGTCACCGATACCTCGGTAACAAGATCGTCCAGCTGCGACATCGGATGTGCCCTTCCGCGACGGGGAGCCAACATCAAGCACGCTAGACATCACCAGGTCGCGGCACATCGGCAGAAATATGCAGCTTGATATGTAGATCGCCAGCTCGGTATGTACACGCCGGGGATGTACATGCCGATCCGCGTCTCGGCTAA
The DNA here is from genome assembly GCA_030043395.1 of Streptosporangiaceae bacterium. Next base: position 3,453 of record JASHXW010000061.1, on the reverse strand, counting down.
GCCTCGCCGTCCGGCCAGTTGCTGGCCATCCAGGAGATCACCTGAGCGCGGGACCGCACGCCGAGCTTGCCGAAGATGTTGGCGATGTGCCTGGCGGCTGTCGCCTCGCTGATGAACAGCTCCTCGGCGATGGCGCGGTTGGACAGTCCGCGCGCGAGCAACGTCATGATCTGCCGCTCTCGCCCGGTCAGGTTCGCGCGGGGACGGCTGCCGTTCTGGGCGTTCTGCGCGTTCTGGGCGCCGCCCGGAGCCAGGCCGTTGCCCGTCCCGGTCGCGTGAGCGGGCCAGCCCATCTCGGCCGCATGCTCTTCGCTCGCGTCCCCTTCGCCAGGCAGCGGATCTGGCTCGGGCCGTGCCGCCAGGTCGGCGGCCTGATACGGGGTCAGCTGCTTGCCGTGCTCCAGCAGCTCGGCGACCACCTGCGGCTCCAGGCCCGTGCGAGCGATGTCCAGGATCTCGTCAACCCCGCCGATACCGACCCCCGGCCGTGATGCGGCGGCCACTCCGAGTTCTGCTATTGCCGCGCCGCACAGAGTGACCGCCAGCGCCAGCTCACCGGACACGGCAGCCAGCTTGGCAAGAGCGCGCAGACCGCGCCCGATCGCTAGCCGGTGCCCGGTAGCCAGGCTCAGCCGCATGCTCTCGGTCATCGCCACCCGGGCCGCCGCCAGGTCATCCCGCGACAGCCAGATCCAGCCGACCCCCGCCAGGCACCTGACCATCTCGGGCCTCGCGTCGATCTGCCGGTAGATGGCGAGCGCTTCCTCGTAATAGCTCAGCGCGGCGTCCAGGTCACCCCGGCTCTTGGCTATCTGGCCAAGTCCGTACAGCACGTATGCCACGCCCCAGCCGTTGTTGCCGGTCAGCACCTCCAGTGCTTCCTTGTAGGCAAGCTCCGCCTCGGCAAGGTGACCCTGGCTTGCGATCACTGCCGCCCGCGCGGTGAGCGCCATGCCCTCCTCCCACTCGTCTGCCATGGCTCGCGCCGCGTCGGCTGCAGCGTCGGCCTTTGCCAGCGCGTCCTCCGCTCGCCCTGCCACCAGGTCGGCGAACGCGAGCAGCCGAAGCGCGGTCGCCGGCCGGCCGTCGGGCACGTGCTGGCTGAGGTCCAGGCAGGCGAGGGCGAATTCACGCGCGGCGTTGAAGTCCTGCACCTCCAGGGCCAGCTCTCCGCGTAGCCCGATCGCGCGGGCACGGACCCCTGGCGCGACGTCAGCGTCGATGGCCAGCAGCCGGTCGAGCCATGCGGTTCCCTCCGCGGCCTCGCCGCTCGCCAGGTACACCCCGGCCAGCGCGTAGCAGATCCGCAGTCCCTCCTCCGCGTCCCCGCGTTGCACGCACCAGGCCAGGGCGAGGTTGACATTCGCCCGGTCCGCGCGAGCCCTGCGGTAATTCACGACGCGCTCGGGCCAGGGCGGATCGCCACGCATGAAGGCCCGGCTGGAGAGTTCCTCGGAGAGCCGGAGCGTGTTGTTGCGGTGCACCGTGCGCAGCCGCACCATCTCCCCGGACGCGACCGCCTGCTCGGCCGCTATCTCCCTGACGGTGTCGAGCAGCCGGTATCGCGCGGTGCCGTCGAGATCGCCGTCCAGGCTGACCAGCGACTTGTCGATCAGCGCGGTGAGGATGAGCAGGACGTCGGCCGACGGGATCTCGTCGTCGGAGCAGACCCGCTCGGCCATCTCCAGGCTCCAGCCGTGGAACACCGACAGCCTGCTCAGCAGCAGCCGCTCGGACGGTGTCAGCAGTTCGTAGCTCCACTCCACGGTCGCGCGAAGCGTCTGGTGCCGGGCAGGGGCTGCCCGGTCGCCGAGCGCCAGCAGCTCGAACCTGTCCGCCAGCCGGGAGCTGATCTCCGCAGCGGATAGCGCCCGGACTCGGGCGGCGGCCAGCTCGATGGCCAGCGGAACCCCGTCGAGCGTCCGGCAGATGCTCGCCACGGCCGCGGCGTTCGAGTCGTCGAGCACGAAGCCCGGGCGAACCGCTGCCGCCCGGTCCACGAAGAGGCGCACCGCTTCGCTGGCGGCGACCTGGTCCAGGCTCATCGGGGCGTCGCCCCGGGCATTTCCCTCCGGTAGCCCGAGCGGCGGCACCCGCCAGATCACCTCGCCGCGGATCCGCAGTGGCTCACGGCTGGTCGCGATCACGCTGAGGCCAGGGCAGTCGGCGAGCAGCCGCGAGACCAGCTCGGCGCATGACTGCACGAGGTGCTCGCAGGTGTCCAGGATCAGCAGGGTCCGACGCGACCGCAGCGCCTCGGTGAGCGTGCCGGCCAGCGACTGGCCGACTTCGGGGCGCAGTCGCAGGGCCGAGGTCACCACTAGCACCACGCGCTCGATCCCGGTGGCCGATGCGCCTGCCTGCCCGTCGGCAGCCTCGCTGGCATCGACGTCGGCAACGTCTTCCTCGCCGAGCTGGGCGATGAACACACCGTCCGGGTAGCTGGCCGCCAGCGCGGTCGCCAGCCGCAGGGCGAGTCTCGTCTTGCCGATGCCGCCTGGGCCGCACAAGGTCAGGGCGCGCACGCGATCAAGCATCGCGACGAGCTCTGCCAGGTCACGCTCGCGGCCGATGAAGCTGTTGGGCTCGGCCGGGACGTTACCTGCTACCGGGGCGGCGTCCGTGATCATGGACCGTCAGGACACCGTTGCTTGGATATTAAGCTCCACTCGGACAGTATCCGCTAGTTCGTTAGCTGATGACACTAATCCAAACTGGTTCGCTGTACCGAAGCCGCCCGAAGTACATCACCTTGACCAGCGCCCACCAGCGCTGACCGGGGCGCGCGTCGCGTGGAACGCCGACGTCGAAGGTCACGGTCGTCGTCCCGCCCGCCGTGGCCCGCCAGCCCGTCGTCCACTGCGGCACTGCCGCCCAGCTGCCATGCGGCGAGACGAGCTGCGCCTCGCCGCGCAGCTCGGAAGCGGTGCCGTTGGCTAGCCGCACCGTGACCTGGCCGTGCCCGCCAGGCCGCAGCTCCAGATTCGCCGAGACCAGGGTCAGCCGGGCTTCGGCCTCCTCGGCGTGCTCGGCGGCTTCGCGGGCCGGAACCAGCCTGGCTAGCTGGGGTCCTGCTGGCGCGGAGACCTCGCCGATCGACACGACCGCGGCGTCCTCGAGCAACTGGCCCGCCTGGTCGATGATCCGCGCTGCGACGTACTGCCGGCCCGCGGTCGCCTCCGGAGAGGCCTGGACGACAAGCTCCCATGCCGCGAAGCCTGATGCGGGCAGGTGATAGTGCAGTTCGGCACTGCCAGGGCGCTCATCCTCGCCGGGCCAGTCCGGCCCCGGCTCCTGCCCGGAGCCGGCCGGACCGGTGTGCCGGGCCGTGAGGAGCGTCAGGGCAGGTGGCACGTCGAGCAGCACGGTCCCGGACGCCGGGCTGATGCCGCAAGCCACCGTCAGCCTGAGAACGCCGGACTCGCCGGGGCTGAGCGCCAGCGGGCCAGAGCC
>JASHXW010000060.1 GCA_030043395.1 Streptosporangiaceae bacterium | reverse complement strand
CCCGGGCCAGCGCCGGGTCCGCACCCGGCCGTGCGGCAACTTCGACGTCCAGGCCGAGCACCCGCTCGACTTCGGTCACCAGCTCAGGCAAGGGCCTGCCGACATGCTTGCGCAGGGCCCGGAGCTCGGCCGCCAGCGCTGCCAGCCGAGGATACCCGTCAGGTGAGTAAGCGGCCTGTGATCCAAGATCATCGAGTGCCTCGACCAGGCTGCCCGTTTCAGCGGTGAAGTCCGCGACGGCTCGGGTTAGGAAATCATCACCAGGAACAAAGCTCCCCTCCTGACCTGCGTCGCCCGCGAACTCGCCTTCGATCCCAGCCGATCCCCCGCCGCCGGGGCTGAGCTGGCCGCCGCCTGGATCGCCAGGACGGCCAGCCACGGCCTGCGCATCCTGGCCAGTCTCCGGCGCGCTGTCCCGCCGTTCCCTGACCAGCATCCGGGCCCTGGTCCCGAGTGCCACCAGGTCCTGCGGCCCGATTCGCCAGCGCGGCGACGTCGCAGTCCTGACCAGTGAGTCCGAGGCCGCCGGACTGTGCAGGACGCGGAGCGTGGCGACGATGTCGGCGACTTCCGGAACGGTTAGCAGACCGCCGAGCCCGACCACTTCGACCGGGATTCCTGCTGCCTCAAGAGCGGTGCGCAGCACGGCGAACTGCGACCGCTTCCGGCACAGCACCGCGATGTCCGACGGCCGAACCCCCTCGGCCCGGCCGTCCAGCCACGGCTGCCCATCCGGTGCCATGCCAGGAGGAAGGTTCAGCAGCGCCTGAACCTGCTCAGCCACCCAGTCAGCTTCCCGGACGCGAGTCTCCAGCAGGGCGCAAGCAACCGCTCCCCGACTCGCCCGCTGGGGTGGCGCGATCAGCCTCGGCACCTCGGGTGCTGCCTCGCGCAAGTCTCGCTGGATGGCCGCTGCGGTGTCCAGGACATGCCCGGTGTTACGGAAGCTGGTCGACAGCAAGCGGACCTCGGCATGCTCGCCGGGTCCAGCGCTGGCAGGAGGGAAGTAGCTGGCGAACCTCTTCATGTTGCCTGCGCTGGCTCCCCGCCAGCCGTAGATCGACTGGCAGGGATCGCCCACGGCGGTCACCGGATGCCCGCCGCCGAACAGCGCTCGCATCAGCTCAAGCTGGGCGTGGCTGGTGTCCTGGAACTCATCGAGCAGGACAACCTGGTAGCGTGCCCGCTCGGCTGCGCCCACCTCGGGATGCGCCATCGCGATTCTGGCGGCGATCGCCATCTGGTCGCCGAAGTCGATCACCTCACGTTCGGCCTTCGCCTGCGCATACGCGCCTGCCAACGGCAGAAGCTGCTCGCGAACTCGCTGGATGCGCAGGACCGCATCGGCCTTCGCGTGCTTTCCTGGCGGGAGCTCCGCGTACCGCCGCCGCAGCCAGTCTCCGGCATCGAGCACGTCGCCAAGGCCGCGCAGATGCTCGGCTAGCTCGGCGGACAGGGCGAGCACCGCCGCCGTTACCGTTGCCGGAGTCCAGTCAGTGGCGTCCATCGGGCCGTCGTAGCTCCCGACCACCCTGGCTGCGATCTGCCAGGCCACGGCGGGCGTGATCAAGCGCAGCGTTGGCTCGAGCGCCTCACGTAGCGCGTGATCCGCGATCAGCCGTGCGGCGTAGGAGTGATACGTCGCGATGACCGGCTCGCCGTCCTGGTCAGCGCCGTCAGGCGCTCCCTGGTCTGGCCCAGGCAAGCCAACCCGGCGCAGCCCGTCCAGCCGCGCGCTGACGCGGCTAGCCAGTTCGGCCGTGGCCTTGCGGGTGAACGTCAGGCCGAGTACTCGTTCGGGCCGCACGAAGCCGTTGGCGACGAGCCAGACCAGGCGGGCCGCCATGGTCTCGCTCTTGCCCGAGCCCGCCCCGGCGATGATCGCCATCGGGGCCAGCGGCGCGCTGATGATCGCGGACTGCTCCGGAGTCGGCTCGTCGACTCCGAGCAGCCGCGCTAGCTGAACCGGGCTGAACCTGGGGCGGCGTGCGACGCGCGGAGGCGGCGAATCAGCCTCCCATAGCTCTTGCTGCCCGTCGCTCACGGCGTCACCTGGTTGCCCCGCTCGTCGACCGGGCAGCTCTGCGCGGCCGGACACCGCTGGCAGCCCTCGTTGACCGTCGCATCGAACTGCGGCCCGGCCATCGCGGCGGCGACCTCCTTGACCAGCGCGGCAGCCCAGCCCGGCTCGGGATCATCGGCCAGCGCCGGCTGGCGCTGCACGTTCGCCTGCGTCTTCCCGCCCGCCCGCCCAATCTGGATCAGCTCAGCGCCAGCCGGCTCGCCAGCGCCAAATTCCACGAAAGCGCCGAGCATGACGGCGAGCTGGTAGACGCCAAGCTGCGGGTGCCGCTGCAACTCCTGCGCGGTCGGCTTGGTCGATCCGGTCTTCAGGTCGACCACGACCGCTCCGCCGTCGCCATCGCGCTCCAGGCGATCCACCTGGCCGGAGATCACGACGTTCTCGACCTTCACCCGCAGCTTCTGCTCGACCGCGATCAGCTCTCGCTCGTTCAGGCGATGCCACTCCACGAACTTGGCGACCATCTGATCGGCCGTCTGGCGCTGGCTGGTGCTGTACCACGGGCTACCGAAGTCGAGCTGATGCCAGATCTCGTCGATCCGCTTCGCGATGTCCGCGGGGTCCGCGCCCTCGGCCACCAGGGCGGCGGCCGCGTGAATCACGCTGCCCAGGTGACCAGCAGTGGACGGAGTACTGGCGCCAACAGCCGATTCGAGCAGCCAGCGCAGCCCGCACGTCACGAACTTCTCGACTTGCGACGGCGAGATCCGCACTTCGCCCTCGGTGATCGGCCCAGTGCCCGACCAGGCCGTCAGGCCGTACCAGCGGTCCGGGTGCGCTCCGCTCACCCCGGCGGCAGCGAGCCGGGCGAGCTGGCGTGCCGCCTCCTGGCGGACAGCCATCGGGAGCGCGCGGTCCGCAGCGGCGCGGCGTAGCTCGGCGGTCAGCGACGGCAGCGACAGCCACCGCCGGCCGGATTCGGCGATCTGCCGTGTCTCGACGTCCTCGCCGGCTAGCTCGGCGAGGAACCGGGACGGCCGCTCCTCGCTGTCGTCTCCGCCAACCGCGGTGACGACCAACGCGCGCTTGGCCCGGGTCACGGCGACGTAGAACAGCCTGCGCTCCTCGTCGAGCAGCTTCGAGGTGAGTGCGACAGCCGCGGCGTCGCGCGTCGCCGCCGATGTCATCACCGGCACTCCGCGGTCTACTGCCTCGACGAGTTCGTCCATGCCGAGCAGCGAGCCGCGCAGCCTGAGGTCGGGCCAGGTGCCCTCTTGAACTCCCGCCACGACAACCAGGTCCCACTCCAGGCCCTTGGCGCGATGGGCGGTGCAGATCGTGACTGCATCGCCGGCCTGTGCGCGCTGGGCGAGGGTTTCGCCGGCGATTTCCTGCCCGGCGAGGCCATCCATGAACAGCGAGACCGACCCGGCCGGCATCCGCGCGTCGAATCTGGCAGCGGCGTCGAACAGGGCCATCACCGCATCGAGGTCCGCGTCGGCCATGGCACCGTGGGTTCCGCCAGAGGCACTGGCTTGCTGCCATCTCGCGGCCAGGCCGCTGGCGTTCCAGACTGCCCAGAGGACCTCGGTCGCCGTCCCGGCAGGTGCCGCGGCCCTGGCCACGTCGAGCAGCCCGGCCACTCGGCGCGTGGCGGCGAGGGCGTCCCTGGCGACCGCTAGCTCGTGGCCAGGCCGCCAGCCGGCCGACGTGAGCATACCGGGATCAAGCAGCGCGGCCGCGAGCTCAGCAGCGGCGCCC
>JASHXW010000059.1 GCA_030043395.1 Streptosporangiaceae bacterium | reverse complement strand
CTGCCATGAAGCGAGGCCCCGGGCTGCCGTGACGGCAGCCCGGGGCCTCGCTGGTGCTGACTACTTGTTCAGCACGGCCTCGATCTCGAGGTGGATGGTGATCTTGTCGCCGACGACCACGCCGCCGGACTCCATGGCCGCGTTGAAGCTGACGCCGAAGTCCTGCCTGTTGATCTCGGTCGCCGCGGAGAAGCCTGCCCTGGTGCCGCCGTACGGGTCCGGGCCGAACCCGTTGAGCTCCAGGGTCAGCGGCACGCTCCTGGTGACGCCCTTCAGGGTCAGCTCGCCGTCCACGACGTAGTCGCCACCATCGGCGCGGATGCCGGTCGACCGGTAGGTCATCAGCGGGTGGTTGTCTGAGTCGAAGAAGTCGGCCGAGCGAAGGTGCGCGTCACGCTGCTCCGCTCCGGTGTCGATCGACGACAAGTCGACCTCGGCGCTCACCGAGGAGGCGAGCAGGTCCTGCGCCGTCACGATCTCACCGCTGAACTTGGTGAACTTGCCCCGCACCTTGCTGACCATCATGTGCCGGACGGAGAAGCCCACCTCCGAGTGCACTGGGTCGATGGTCCACGTTCCTGCTACGTAACCGGGGATCGTCCCGGTGTCAGTCACGGTCATGAGGATCTCCGATGTTCGCTGAGTCTGTGTCCGGGGCAATCTCCCCGAAGGCATTTGTTGAACAGTCAACGAGTATCACCCGCCACCGGGTGTTGTCAAATCTTCAACTACTTCGGGTACGCTGGGCGTGTGACGACGACCACGAACACACGCTGGCTGACCGCCGAGGAACAGCGGATCTGGCGCTCGTTCCTTGGCGCGTGCCAGTCACTGCTTGGCGCGGTGGACGCGGAGCTCATCCGTGATGCCGGGATGCCGCTTGGCTACTACGAGATCCTGGTGCGGCTGTCCGAGGCGCCGGATCGCGCGCTGCGGATGACCCAGCTCGCGACCGCTTCCACCTACAGCAAGAGCCGCCTCTCGCACGCTGTGGCCAGGCTCGAGGAGCGCGGATGGGTCGAGCGGCGGGATTGCCCGACCGACCGGCGCGGGCAGATCGCCCAGCTCACCGACGACGGCATGGCCGTCCTGGAGGCGTCGGCTCCTGGTCACGTGGATCAGGTTCGCCGCTCGCTCATCGACGTGCTCACGCCCGAGCAGGTCAGGCAGCTCGGCGAGATCTGCGCGGCGGTCATCGCCGCCGCCGCGCCCGGGGAAGCAGCCACATGCTCAGGGTCCGGCCTGGCATGCGACGAGCAGGAATGAGCCGCCGGGCCGCGGCGCTCGCCGGCCTCCTCTGCGCCGTCGTCGCCCTGACCGCCTGCACGCCGGGCAGCAGCGAGCAGCAGCCGATCAAGATCGGCGGCGCGTACGTAGTCGAAGCCGACGGGCCAAGCGACGTGGACGCCTACCTCGTGATCCGCAACTCGGGCGCTGCCAACCACCTGCTGCGGGTGACGAGCAGCGGTGGCGGAACCGTGGTCCTGCGCGGACCGCACGTCCCCGCGTCCGTCTCCGACACTAGCGTCCGCGACCTGGCAATTCCCGCGCACAGCATGGTCCGCCTGGGCCCGAACGGACTCCATCTCGTGATCATTCACTCCGGGCACCTGACCCCGGGGCGGAACGTCACGCTTACCCTCGTGTTCTCGCGGGGAGGCCGATTGCAGGTCGCGGCATCGGTCACGAACCTGCTGGGACGCAACGGTTAGCGGAGCGCTTGCCGATCGGCCACTTGCGATATATCGTCTTCTTGTCGGCGGGGACCAGCTGACCATGGGCGCCGGAGGATCAGATGGCATCACCAAGCGGTATGAGGATCGGGGACTCCGACCGGGAGGCTATGGCAGCCAGCCTGCGCGAGCACTACGCCCAGGGCAGGCTGACGCTCGAGGAGTTCCAGCAGCGCCTCAGCGCGGTGTTCGCCGCGAAGACCGACCTCGACTTGGCGCGGCTCAACAACGACCTGCCGCACGTCAGCAATTACCAGCCGGAATGGCCGCCGAGCGGCCGCCCGCTGCCGCCGGGACGGGGCGCCGGTTACTCGTGGCAGCAGGGCCAGTCCTGGCACGGTGGCTCGTCGTGGCAGCGCGGTCAGTCCCGGTCGGCCGGCGCGTCGCGCGCCTCCGCTGTGCTCAGCTTCCTGCTCCTCATGCTAGCGATCGCGATCATCATCAGCCTGGTCTCCCCCTTCGCGCTGTTCGGCTTCACGGCAACAGGCCCGATGCTGATCCTGTTCGCGATCCTGGCGATTGCCCGGCGGGTGATCCGCAGGATCTTCGGCATCGACATCAAGATCGGCCGGAAGAGCTGACCGCCGGCCGCGCGGCCTAGACCGGCGCGGTTATCCGCAACGGGACAAGCAGGTACCGGAACGCCTGGACCGTGCCCGGCTGATCGGAGTGCGTCGCCGTAGCGCCGCCCGCGCCTCGCGCCCCGGAATTGTCGTCCAGCGCCAGGCCGTCGGCTGCGACCTCCGAACCCGAGCCGTTGACCCAGGTGATGAGGGCGGGCTTGGCCGCCGTATTGAACCTGAGCCTGATCTGGCCCGGGTCTGGCTCATCGGCATCTGGCCGCCGCTCGTCCGCATCATCTGCCGCGGTTGCCACCGCCAGCGACGCGCCGGCTGACGCGGCCGCCATCAGGCCGTCGAGCAGGTAGTGCGGATTGAAGGAGATCACCGGCTGATCGCCAGTGAAGTCGGCGGGCACGGTCTCGGCGGCGCGAGCGCGGCCCTCCGCGTGCGCCTCGATCACCACCTGGTCTGGCTGGAACGACAACCGGACAGGACCGACTCTCTCGGCAACGAGTGCGGCGCGCCTGACTGCCTCGATCACCGGCCCGGCTGGGAGGTCGGCATAGCAGCCGTAGTCGTCGCCGAACCTGGTCCTGTACTTGATGAAGTCGCCGGCGATCAGCCGGGCGGTGAGGCGCCGGTCAGCCGACTCCAGGCTGATCAGCCCGTCCGCTGGCCGTGGAACGGCGCCCGAACCCGAGCGCCGGCCGTCCGGCTGCAATCCGGCCTGGTCGTCCTGGGACCCGAACGCGACCGCGACGGGCTCGCCAGCGACCAGCGTGCGCGCGGCCTCCACCATGATCCGCGCCGGCACCAGCGCCAGCGCCCGCAGATCTGGCTGGGCAGGGGTGAACTGGACTTCCCTGGCGGCCATCCGGTACCTGTCGGTGGCGGCCAGCGTCATCACCTCGCCGGTCACATCAAGGCACATCGCGGTGAGCATCGGCAGCGTGTCGTCGCGGCTGGCTGACGGGGCGACCTGGCTGACGGCGGCGGCGAGCACGCCACCGTCGATCATGCCGACCGCAGGCGGGGATGCGGGCAAGCGCGGATAATCCTGCGTCGGCAGGCACACGAGCCCGAACTCCACTCGCCCGCAGGTCAGGTTCACCACGTCCGCTTCGTCGGCGAACTCGACCGGGCCGGCCGGCAGGCTCCTGGCGATCTCGGCGAGCAGGCGGCCCGGCACCAGTGCCTCCCCCGGCTCGAGGACCTCCGCGTCGATCCTGACCCTGGCAGAGACCTCGTAGTCGAAGCAGGACAGAGTGAGGCTGTCGTCCGCGGCGTGCACGAGCATGCCGGACAGCACAGGCACGACTGGCCTGGAAGGCAGGGCGCGCGACACGAACGCGACGGCGTCACCGAGGGCATCACGCCCGACTCTGAACTTCACATTCGCCTCCGCGCAGGTATCCAACGCAGATCCTGATTTTATGCACCGGGTCTGACATCGGTTGAGCGGCTGGGAACTGGCCGGCTTGGCGAAGATCTCCGCAACCCATCCGGCCATAATTTGGTCTCAAGCCCAGAGGTCGCATCAATCCAGGAAAAGGGACAGGCGGGATGAGATGACATCAGAGCTGGGTCGCCTGGCTGGTCACGGCGCCACCGACCGGCGCAGCTTCCTGCTGATGGCGAGCCTCGCGCTTGGCGCCGGGTCGGGAGTGCTGGCCGGCTGCTCCAAGGCGGCCGGCGGAAGCCATCCTGGCAGCTCGACCACGCCGCCAGCGAGCCGGGCTCCGTCGGCGGCGCCCACGACCCATGCGCCGCCGGACGCGGCAGACTGGGACGGCCTAGCCCAGGTGGTCTCGACCGGCCGGGTAGTCACGCCGGGCAGCTCGGCTTACAGCACTGCGAAGCAGTTGTTCGACCCGAGATTCGACCTGAACAAGCCAGCCGGAATCGCCTACTGCGCGACTCCAGCGGACGTGACCGCGTGCCTGGAGTTCGTGCGGAAGTTCGGCCTTGACGTCGCCGCCAGGTCGGGGGGCCACAGCTACTGCGGGTGGTCCAGTCCGAATGGCGGCCTTGTCCTGGATGTCAGCCAGATGAACCAGGTCAGCGTCGACGCCGCAGCAGGGACGGTCCGCGTTGGCGCGGGCACCCTGCTCATCGACCTGTACAGCGCCCTGGCAGCGCACGGAGTGGCGGTTCCTGGCGGGTCGTGCCCGACAGTCGGGATCGCGGGGCTCGCGCTCGGCGGCGGGGTGGGTGTCGTCGGCCGACTGTATGGGCTCACCTGCGATAACACGGTCTCGGTGCAGATCGTGACTGCCGACGGAGCGGTCCGCGAGTGCACCGCGAGTAGTGACCCCGACCTGTTCTGGGCCTGCCGGGGAGGCGGCGGCGGGAACTTCGGCGTGGTCACCGCCTTCACGTTCCGGACGCACCCGGCTCCCGATCTCGTGCTGTTCTACCTCGCCTGGCCGTGGTCCGAAGCAGCGGCCGTCATCTCGGCCTGGCAGTCCTGGGCGCCATCCGGGCCGGACGAGCTATGGTCCAACCTGCACCTCAGCGCCGCGCCCGGTAGCGAGCCGTCCATCAGCGTCGGAGGAACCTACGCAGGCTCGGTGAGCCAGGCGCAGGCGCTGCTGAACAGCTTGTACGACGCCGCCGGCTCGCCGCCCTCGAGTCCGTTCGTGCAGAGCGAGCCGTACCTGAACGTCATGCTGGTCGAGGCGGGCTGCGCCTCGCTGAGCGTGGCGCAGTGCCACCAGCCGTCGCAGAACCTGGCCGGCGTGCTGCCGCGCGAGCCCGAATATGCCAAGTCAGACTTCTACACGGCCCAGATCCCGCCCGCGGGGATCACCATCCTGCTCGACCAGGTCGAGCGCATGCAGCAGGTCGCCGGCGCGGCCGGGGCTTCAGGCGGCGTGGCGTTCGACGCCTTCGGCGGAGCGATCAACCGGATCAGCCCCGGCGCGACGGCCTTCGTGCATCGCGACACGCTGTTCCTGGCCCAGTACACGACCGGCTGGTCAGACAGCAGGCCCGGGGCCGGCATAGGAACCGCGCCGGTGCAGGCGCAGCTCGACTGGCTGACGTCGTTCCACGCGGCGATGCAGCCGTACGCCAGCGGGCAGGCCTACCAGAACTACCTTGATCCGGACCTGGCAGACTGGCAGCGTGCCTACTACGGCGCCAACTATCCACGCCTGCAGCGGGTCAAGGCTGCCGTCGATCCCGGCAACCTGTTCCACTTCCCGCAGTCGATCGAGCTGCCCGGCTAGAGTCCGGCGTTCAGCCGTGCACGTGGATCAGGTCGAAGACAACCACGCCGATCACCAGCGCGAGGATGATCGCGATCAGTCCATTGTGATGCCTGGACTTACGGTAATTCCGGATTCTTCCTTTTGTAGTCTTCACGTCGCCATGGGACGAGTAGGCCTTGTTGGAAAACCAGCCAAGCGTGAGACCACCTGCCAGGAACACGAGTATCAGTCCGTAGGTGGCCGGGCTCATCGCAATGCCTTTCCGCCGTCTCAGCGTTTCCAGCCGTCTGGGTTTCCGCAGACTTCTTCTGTCGTGTTTGTTATGCCCGATGCTACGGACTTGGGCAGCAGCCAGAATCGGGCTGGCCAGAGATTTTGCCGTCAGCAGGCGGAGAACTTAACAAAGCCTATTTTCGCGAATTCCGTGAACTGCAATTCCATCCCCAGTTCAGATCACAACAAAGGAGAGAAGCTCGCATGAACGAAGCCCTGTCCGCTGAGACGGTGACCATGACTGGTCACGGCGGCGACGAGATCGAGGCATACCTCGCGGTCCCGAAAGGCGTCGACTCGTTCGGGAGCGTCGTGGTGATTCACCACATGCCCGGTTACGACACATCCACCAAGGAGATCACCAGGAAGTTCGCGGCCTACGGGTACGCGGCCCTCATGCCGAACCTGTACCACCGCGACGCGCCGGGCGCGAGCCCGGACGACGCAGCCGCCACCGTCCGCGCCAAGGGCGGAGTGCCCGACGACCGGCTGGTTGGCGACGTCGGCGGGGCTGCCGACTACCTGCGCGCCCTGCCGGGCGCCAACGGCAAGGTGGGCGTGATCGGCTACTGCTCGGGCGGGCGCCAGTCGTTCCTCTCGGCCTGCAGCCTGCAACTCGACGCCGCCGTCGACTGCTACGGCGCCGCCGTCGTCAGGGTGCCCGAGGGCATGCCTGCCTCCTTCAAGCCCGTCGTCGGCCTCGCCGAGAACCTGTCGTGCCCGCTGCTCGGCCTGTTCGGCGCCGACGACAAGTACCCGGCTCCGGACGAGACCGCGGAGCTGTCCGAGGTACTCGACAAGTACGGCAAGGCGCACGACTTCCACACGTTCGACGGCGCCGGTCACGCGTTCTTCTCAGTCGACCGCCCTGCCTACCGGGTCGAGGCGGCGAAAGAGGGCTGGGAGCTGATCTGGGCCTTCTTCGGCGAGCACCTAGCAGGCTGAGGGAGGTAAATGACGATGTGCACGTACATCACCGAGAACATCGAGGCGACCGGCAGCGGCAAGGGAGCCACGGGCTGGTTCAGCCTGAGCGAGGTCAGCGTCTACCTCGACCACCCGGTGCACGCGCCCGCCGACCACACGCTGAACATCGACTTCAAGAACCCCGGGAAGGGCCCGTCGGCGCGGGTCGCCGTGGAGCTGACTGCGCAGACCGCGAGGGAACTGGTCCGCGCGATCGAGGCGACGCTTGCCGCGGCCCCGGAAGGCCTGGTCGAGGACCCGGTCTAGCAGTTAGCAGCGCTGGAGGTGGCAGGCACGGAAAGCTTGCCGCCTTCAGCGCGTGAGCCTTGGATGGGCTTATGGGCTCTGGGGGGGAGACTCGAACTCCCAACCAACCGGTTAACAGCCGGTTGCTCTGCCGATTGAGCTACCCCAGACCGATTTCCGTCAGTCTTCCATGACCAGAGGACCGCCGGAGGGACAAGAGTAGCGCACCAGGACGGATGCGCGCGCACGTCACCCTTGCCTGGCTTAGCACCTGCGAATAACAACTACGCATCGGGGCATCTACAACCAGATCAGCGGTCGGTGTACTGCCGCAGGCCAATCCGGGGAACCTGCCAGACGCTCCCTGACCGCAGTGCGGAGGCCCCAGATGCGTTATCGGATGAGCTTCCTGATCGGCCTGGGCATCGGCTATGTGCTGGGCGCGCAGGCTGGCCGCGAGCGGTACGAGCAGATCAAGCAGCTAGCCCAGAAGGCGTGGGAGCACCCAGCCACGCAGCAGGCGGCTGGCGCCATGCAGGCTCAGGCTCCGGCGATCGCGAAGTCCGCCAGGGACAAGGCCATGGGCGGCGTGCGCCAGGGCGCGACTCAGGTGCGCAAGACGGCGTCGAAGGTCACGCAGAGGAGCTCTGGCTCAGACCAGACAGGGTCAGGCCAGGTCGGCACTGCCACGTCCACGGTGTCACATAACGGCGTCATGCCGCCACGCACCAGCGACGACGACAACCGTCCCTTTCCTACCAGTTGAGAAGGGCTTCGCCGATCAGCGCCTGAGCTGACCGCGCTCTGCGCGGGCTGCGGCGGTGCGACGCTAGCTAGGCGAGGTACTCGCGGAGCATTCGCGCCCGGCCCGGGTGGCGGAGCTTGACCAGGGTCTTCGACTCGATTTGCCTGATCCGCTCCCTGGTGACGCCGAAGTCCCGCCCAACTTCCTCCAGCGTCCTTGGATGACCGTCGAGCAGGCCGAATCGCAGCTGGATGATGCGCTGCTCGCGGGGCGAGAGCGTGTCGAGGACCTGCTCAAGCTGGTTCTGCAGCATCATGAAGGCGGCCGCCTCGATCGGCACCACCGCATCGGCATCCTCGATGAAGTCGCCGAGGTCAGAGTCTTCGTCCCCGATAGGCGCCTGAAGCGATGCGGGCTCCTGCGCGATCCGCTGGATCTCGATCACCCTGTCGGCCGGGATTCCCATCTCCGCGGCGATCTCGGCCGGCGTGGGCTCACGCCCTAGTTCCTGGTGCAGCTGGCGCTGTACCCGCGCCATCTTGTTGATCGTCTCGACCATGTGCACGGGGATCCTGATCGTGCGGGCCTGATCGGCGATCGCCCGGGTTATCGCCT
>JASHXW010000058.1 GCA_030043395.1 Streptosporangiaceae bacterium | reverse complement strand
TGCCGCGCCCGAGCCCGGCCGCGCCTTGCCGGCCAGCGCCTTGGCGTCCTGGCGACCGGACTGCCCGTCGCTGGCTTCCTGCGGGTCTGGATACGTCATCGGGATCCTGCCTGTGCCGCGCGCCATCAGCGGCCGGCGCCTGTCCATGCCGCTTGCTGGGCCGACGTCGTCCGTGCACCGCGATTCACCGTTGCCCGTCAGGTTCGACGTACAGCGTCTTCAGCCGCATGGACCAGACGATCTGGGCAGCAGAGTAGACGAGCACGCAGACGATTGCGGTGAGGCCGAAGAGCCTCGGGTTGAACGCGGTGCTGTCCTGGAACTGCCCGACGAGGATCAGCAGGACGAGGATCTTAAGTATGTAGGTGCCGAGCGCGGTCATCATCATGAACTGGGGGCCAACCTTGGCGGCTTTGCCGACCGCGAAGATGCTGACCCCGAAGAAGCAGATGACGAGCCCGATCGCGATAGCCCCGCCGATGAGGCCCTTCGACCCGCCGACAACGCCGCAAATCGCCAGCATGAAAGCCGCCGCGATGGCCGTGACTACGGCTGAGCGGCGGACGATCCGGCCGTAATTCGCCAGCATCATCGAGGTCGGACTCCGGAAGGACTTGCCGTCGGCCTCACGGCCAGCCGGCGGTGTGTCAGTTAGAGCAACGGGGTGCCCGCGTGACAGGTCGCTTGCCCCGGGCCGGGCGGAGCACTTACCCCGCAGTACCGGGCTTGCGAAACGTATCACGAGACACGCAACCGCCTAACGTGCGGCTGCTCGTGAAAGATATCACAAGCTCTACGACCTTGGGCACACCAGGTTACTGAACGTGACGAAGCAACCGATGTGACCCGCCTGGCGACTCCTCACGGGACCACCTTGCCAGACGCGCGGGCAACGGGCATCGGGATGGGCGTCGTCTCGTCCACAGCCTGCCCCGGCCCCGGGCGGAGGTCACTGTCTGCCGGCCGCTGTCCTGCCGCGTCGGGCCAGGCGTGCGCCGACGCGCCGTTCGATCCAGGCTGACCTTGCCAGCCATCGGGCTGGAGCCCGCCTTGCCACGCGCTCACGCGAGGCGCTTGCGGCCATCCCGCGGCAGCCGGCGATGCCGCCACGGCCGCGGAGGCCGGCGGCGCCGACCCGGCCGCGGCCGTGCTACTCCTGCGCACCCAGAAGCGCAGCCTCGGCATCGACAGCAAGGCCAGCACAAGGAGCGCCAGGATTGTCGTTGCAGCCAAGACGATCAGCGGCGTCTTCACGAACGACAGGCCGATTACCGTGCCAGCGAAGACAGCGGCCCAGGCGTACAAGATCAGCACGCTGGCCCGGTGCGGGTGCCCGATGTCCATCAGCTTGTGGTGCAAGTGCTTGCGGTCAGCGGAGAACGGCGACAGGCCTGCCCGGGTGCGGCGCACGACGGCGCGCAGCATGTCGACGTACGGGATGATCAGCACGGCGGCGGGCAGCAGCAGCGGCAGGATCTCGGGGAACCTGTTCGCCTTGACGGCAAGGCTCTGGTAGTCCAGCGAGTTGATCGCCCAGATCGGCACGTAGGCCAGCAGCAGGCCGAGCAGCATGGAGCCGGAGTCGCCCATGAAGATCCGGGCTGGATAGAAGTTGTGCGGCAGGAAGCCAAGGCATGCGCCAGCCAGCACGACCGACGCCAGGGCCGGAACGCCCTCGGCGGACAGGCCGACGACCTTCGCCAGCGTGTAGTAGTAGATGAAGAACGAGCTCGCGGCGATGAACACGATCCCCGCTGCCAGTCCGTCCAGCCCGTCGATGAAGTTGACGGCGTTGATGGTCGCGACGATCACCAGGATGGTCAGGACGGCTGACTCGTTCTGGGACAGCGATAGCTCGCTGTCGTGCGGCGCCGGGAAGCTAGTCAGCTGCGCGCCGCTGTAGAACAAGATCCCTGCCGCGACCACCTGCCCGGCCAGCTTCGCGATCGCGCTGAGGCCCCAGCGGTCGTCGATCACGCCGATGAGGACGATCAGCCCGCCGGCGCCGAGCAGGCCGAGGTTCATCCCCGTGTTGTGGAACTCGCTGTTCAGCGGCACCATCTGCTCGGCCGCGAGCAGGCCAGCCGCTACGCCGAAGAACATGGCCACGCCGCCCAGGCGCGGGATCGGCGCGGCATGCACGTCACGGTCGCGGGGTGGAATGACGGCACCGACCCGGACGGCGACACGCCGAACGAGAGGGGTCAGTAGGTACGTGACCGCTGCCGTGACCAGCAGCGTCAGGCCGTACTCGCGCACCGCGGCTCACCAGCTCCGCAGATCGTCAGACATCGGGTTCACTCTATGGCACTACTCACGCACCCCGCGCCGGGACAGCCCGATTCCCAGAAGCGGGCTAGATCAGCAGAAAGGCGTCAGTCGGGTCCCATCGCGACCGCCGCGACCTCGCGAAGCTGCCCGATCGAGACCACTCCGCTGCGAAGCAAGCGCGGCATGTCATCGGTCAGGTCGACCATCGTGGACGGCACGTTGTCCTCGCACGGGCCGCCGTCCAGGTACACCTGGACCGCGTCGCCGAGCTGCTCCCTGGCGTTCTCGGCCGTCGTCGCGGCGGCAGCGCCGGTCAGGTTGGCGCTGCTGACCGCCATCGGGCCGGTCTCCTTCAGCAACTCGAGCGCGATCGGGTGCTGGGGCATGCGCACGGCCACGGTGCCCTTGGTGTCCCCGAGGTCCCACTTGAGTGACCTGTTGGCGCGGCAGATCAAGGTCAGCCCGCCTGGCCAGAACTCGTCGATGAGCTGCTGGCCATAAGGGCCAAGGTCCTCGACCAGGGCGGTGGCGGCCCGGACCGATCCGACGAGCACGGGCGGCGGCATGTGCCTGCCGCGCCCCTTGGCGGCCAGCAGTTCGGCGACCGCGGCGGGCCGGAAGGCATCCGCCCCGATCCCGTACACCGTGTCCGTCGGCAGCACGACGAGCTCGCCGCGCAGGACGGCCGCGACGGCAGCCTCGAGCCCGGCGGCCTTCTGCGCCTCGTCGGAGCAGTCGAAGAAGTCACTCATGGCCGACCATCCTGTCATGTTTCAGCGGCTCCCCGGGAACTGCGGACCTGGGCGCCGCGATCGGACGGCCTGGGTTCACGGCCATGTTGCGGTGACAAACCGGTCAAGGTCGGCTAGATCAGTGTGGTTGCGAGTATTTCGCCAGCCGTTCTCCTCGGCGAACACCCAGTACACCAGGGCTCCCTGGGGCGCCCCGTGCTCGACGGCGACGCGCCCGCCCGGCCGGAGCAGCCGCCTGGCCACCCGCTCGACGACCCGGATCGAGTCCAGCCCGTCGGTGCCGGAGAAAAGGGCCGCCGACGGCTCGTACTCCTCGACCTCGGGCGGCACCCACGCGCCTACCGGGATGTACGGCGGGTTGCTCACCACTAGGTCGACCGCGCCGTCGAGCTCGCCAAGCGCGGTATCGAAGTCGCCGCCGTGCAACGTGACCCGGCCGGCCAGATGCGGCGCCGCGGCGGTGCACCTGGCGATGTTCCGCTCGGTCCACGCGCGGGCCAGCGGGTCCGCCTCGACCGCGTGCACCCTGGCCCTGGGCACCTCCTGCGCGATGGCCAGGGCGATCGCTCCAGACCCAGTTCCCAGGTCGGCGATAACAGGTTCGGCCACGTCCATGTCGTTGAGCTGCGTAATCGCCCACCCGGTCATGACTTCCGTCTCGGGTCGCGGCACGAACACGCCGGGCCCGACCTCCAGGTCGAGGTAACGGAAGTAGGCGACCCCGGTGATGTGCTGCAAGGGCTCGCGGGCCTCGCGCCGCGCCACGTCGTCCCAGTACCTGGGGTCGAAGTCGGCGTCGGGCACCAGGTTCAGCTGGCTGCGCGAGACCCCGTGCCGGTGCGCTGCCATCAGCTCGGCGTCGGCCCGCGGCGATTCCACGCCCGCCTCTGCCAGGCGTGCGGTCGCTGCGCTGACCTCGATCATCAGCAGGCTCATCAGCCGCTCGTCCCGTCACTTGCCGGCCTGCGCTCGCCTAGGAGGCAGGCCGCGAGCCCCGCCTCGTCACTGGGCGGCGGCCATCTTGTCGGCCCGGTCGGCATCGACCAAGGCGCCGATGACGGCGTCCAGGTCGCCGTCAAGCACCTGGTCGAGGTTATAGGCCTTGAAGCCCACCCGGTGATCGGAGATCCGGTTCTCCGGATAGTTATAGGTGCGCACCCGCTGCGACCGGTCCACGGTGGCGACCTGGCTGCGCCGCTCGGCCGACGCCTGGGCCTGGGCTTGCTCCTCGGCCAGCGTGAGCAGCCGGGCGCGCAGGATGCGCAGCGCGGCTTCCTTGTTCTGCAACTGGCTCTTCTCGTTCTGGCACGAGACGACGATGCCGGTTGGCAGGTGCGTGATCCGCACGGCCGAGTCGGTGGTGTTCACGCTCTGGCCGCCAGG